>JANOAR010000120.1:0-9060 GCA_031411235.1 Verrucomicrobiota bacterium
GGCATGCTCTGCGCCACCTACGGCCTGCGCGACTATGCCTTCCTCAAGCTCCGACTTTATGCTCTCCACGAATCAAAATGGACACTGGTTGGCTGACTAACCCAACTAACTCCATGACTTAACTTCCAGGATGAGGCGCAATTTTTAGCTGCTTCAGCACCCATCGAGTTCTTTCCACTTATTGATGAACTTGATAAAGATGGTGGCCCAGGAGTGATTTTCGCTAAGGAACGCTTCATGAAACGCTTCAAAGAGTTACACCCTGACTCGGCTGGAATCACTTCCAAAACGAGTCCTAACTCAAATGAATTACTGCCAAAAAAATCCAAGCTTCCCGAGGCTAAGCAACAAAAATCGAGCGATCAGGCTCCAACGCTGAAGTGGTATGTCTGGCCCGCAATCATTATTGCTGTGATGGCGCTTATGTATCTTGGAATTCGAAGTTTGAAAAGTGGGAAGAAAGATGACATGGGGCCGGAGGTAGCGAGCCAAGCCAGGCTTGCCAAAGTCCGGGGTGTTTCAGAAACACCGAACTCGAACTCACGTACCCCATGACATCCAACACGATTCAAACCTCATTGTCCACTGCGGCCAAGGCGGAAGTCTCTTCTCTGCTCGCTACCGCCAAGCCCTTTGTCCCGTTGCTGGCGCGGGGTATTGCATTGATCCGCGTATTGACCGCGCCGCCTCCGTTGCCTGCTCTGGCCACGGGGCTCCAACCTTTGGTACCGAGGGGGTGGTCATCTCCTCTGGTCGGCAGGGTGCGCTACGACGTCTTATAATGAGCGTCATCACGTTTTGGGTAAAATAGCGTGAGCGGCATGGCGCAAGGGAAGGGAGGTAACAGAACGAGGACAGATCGGCTAAAGCCTCGTAATCCAACGTGGCTATTCAATGCCTTGGGCCTAAAGTTCCAGAGCGCGAGTTGGCCTCGTTGGAGTACGAGGCTTTAGCCGAGCTGTCCTGGCCACTGGCAAACGCCGTGCTTCAGGGCAAGCGCCACGCTCCACGCAGCGCCGCATAATCGGCCTTCGGCAGCAGCACATACAGCGGCGAAGCTGCGGGATCGAGCCAACGCAAGATCATCTCCAGCTTCGATTGCTCCATCGTCGTGCAGCCCGCGCTCGGCTTATTGACCCCACGCCGAACATGGAAAAAAATGGCGCTCCCGTAGCCCGGCGCAGGCGGCTGGGTGTTATGCTGGACGACCAGCATCCATTTATAGGCACTGTCGCCGAGGCGCATTTTTTGCTTCTCGAACCAGGGCGGAATGGCCTGCGGATTCACGCGGACATGCTGGTTGTAATAGGGATTGCGGGAATCATCCACCCAGGCATCGAAGGGGCCGACTTGCAGGTAGGGCCAGCGGCAGCCCTGGGGCGCACTGGCGGCATAGCCAAAAACTTGGCCTAGCTGGAAAATACCCGCTGGAGCCTTGCCATCCTTTTCCACCTTGGCAGGCACGCCATTGGCTGGCGGCTGGAATGGGCCGCGTCCCCAAGCCAGACCACTGCGCCCCAAATTCACAGGGAGCGTCTGCGCCAGCATGGGCTGCCACGGCCCCGAGGCCGAGTCGCGGCTAAAACACTGCAACTGCGCTGTCGTGGAAGCCCAGGTTTCCGCCTGCGCGACGATGAGCTGCCGCGTCGCCTTGGGCACCTGCGCGGCAGCGAAGTTTAGACAGCTAAAATGGCAGGCAACGATGAAAAGGAGTCGGTTCACGATAGTTGGTTTTTGTTGAGTATAAGCATCCCCCAGATGTGTCAGCAGGAGTCTGTTCAATTTTTTTCTGGCCCCCGTTGTTTTTTGCATTGCACATTCTTTGAAATTTTCGCACGATTCGATTTAACAACTCTGTCGGAAATTTCGGCTTCAGGTTTTGGGGGTTTTTTTTCCTGATAGTCGCTCCGGCAGAGTTGCTCTTTTTTTACCCGCTCTTCGGTCGCCCGGAGAGCGGGTTTTTTATTGGCCATATAGTCTTGGCTTAGCCCAAAAGAGCTACTTGGCCAGCCCGTCGCTAATAATCCCGGTGCAGCACCGTGCGCACATACCAGTCCACAAACTGCGGCCCATAAAAAACCCACAGGGCCGCACCACCTGCTAAAAATGGCCCAAAGGGAATGATGCGCGACCACTTCTCCAACCGCAGCAAGCGAGGCACGCCGGAAATGATCGAGCCTAAAATCGAGCCACCAAAAATCGAGGCGAGCACTCCCTGCCAGCCGATGAAGCTGCCGATCATCGCGATGAAAAACACATCGCCCATGCCCATCGCATCGCGCGGGATCGTGACCGCCGTCGTGGTGCCTTCGAGCTTGGTGATCCCCTCCAGCGCGAAGGATTCCGCCTCGCGATCCTTGGCAGCGTCCAGCACCCGCACCGTCTCCATGCGCACCTCGGCTCGCACATTTTCCCAGGTGCGTTCATTGATCCGCAAGCTAGCGCAGGTGATGACAAGCCGTTCCGTGCCACTGCCAAAGAGTTCCTCCCAGGCACGCGCCTCCTCACCCACCCGAAAGGTCGGTGGCTCTTCGGCGTGCTCCTCGGCGATAGTCCAGGCCGTGGGCTGGTCGAATTTCACATTCAACCGGCCAAAGGCGAGCTTGCCCAGCACTACCACCGTCCACAGCAGCCCCATGCCAAAGAACGCCGAGAGAAACGAGACCAGTAGGCCCTGAGCGTGCGTTTCCTGCCCCACAATCTGCGGCACCCAAGTCGCGAAAACCAACCCCACCCCAAGCCCGCCAAAAGTAATGCTGTGCGGCAAAATAAAGTGCTCGATGTCGATGAAGGTGCCCGCGACCAGCAGCGCCAGAAAGACCCACAACGCTAGCACCTGCGGCCCCCATTGCGACAGCGCCGGCCAGGCCCCACCGAAGCAAAGGAACGTGACGTAAAACAGCACCGCCACGAGCAACTCAACCAAAAAATAGCGCACCGAAATACCCGCGCCACAAGCCGAGCACTTGCCCCGCAGCAGCAGCCAACTGAGCAGCGGTATATTCTCATACCACGGAATCTGCCGCCCACACGGAGGGCAAAAAGAGCGGCGCGGGTGGTTCACCGACATGCCCAAAGGCACCCGGTAAATGACCACATTCAAAAAGGAACCGATGCCAGCCCCCACCAGGATGACCATGGCGTGGAGAAGACTGTTGATGAAGGTAAAGCGATCCATGAGCGAAATCAGAAAGAATGCAAACTTGCCTTGCAGCAGCAGGTAAAGAAAGAAAAAGTTGAAGCATGGTTCAATGGCATGACTCGATCAAATGGATAGCACTTGCGGCACTGGTTACTTTCCTTCCCGGCTGCGCAGGCTCTGGTAAAGTGGAACGTCGCAGCGCCATCGTGCTCAGTGCCGCAGGCGATGCGGCAGAGAAATACGGGCTCACCGACATTCGCAAACTCATCCCCGATGTCGCCGTGGATCTCCGCTACGCCACGCGGCACAACATCGCCAAGCAGCCCCTCTACCCGCCCAACATGCCCTGCCTGCTGAAACGTGAGACAGCGCAAAAGCTCGCCAAGGCCCAGCAGGCCCTCCGAGCCCAGGGCTACGCCATCCGCATCTGGGACGCTTGGCGACCACCAGAAGTGCAACTCAGCCTCATGGAAAAAGGCGGTGAAACAGGCATGTTCCTCAACCCCAAAATCGCCTGGTCTCGCCACTGCTCCGGCACTGCCGTGGATGTGACGCTGGTGGATCGCAATGGCGTCGAGCAAGAGCTGCCCACCCACCACGACGAGATGAGCGATAAGTCCCACTACTTCTACACCGGCAACAATCCCAAGGTGGGCAAGGCCCTACAAACCCTGCAAGTCGCCATGACCAAGGCGGGCTTCCAGATGATCGACATGGAATGGTGGCACTTCGATGATGCCGAGTTTTTCAACACCAACCAGCCCATCGTTTATGCCCGAGAAATAGGGCTAGAACTTCCCCTCGTGAAATGATCTCCACGCCGTGAATCCGCCCTTGGCATTCTTCTTGAAACCATCGACGCGTTCCCCCTGAAAACCGTTTAACCCAACTCGAACCCAACTCTCCCATTATGGCCAACTCCAATGACAGCTTCACCGAAACCACCAGCACAGGCTGGTTCTCCCGCCTTGGCAAATCCATCAGCGCCGTGCTCTTCGGCATCTTCCTCGCTTTGGTCTCTGTCCCATTACTCTGGTGGAATGAAGGCCGCAGCGTCACCACCGCCAAAGGACTCGCCGAAGGAGCCAAAGTCACCGTCGAAGCAAGCGCCGACCAAGTCGATGCCAAAAACGACGGCAAGCTCATTCACATGACCGCAAAAGTGGAAGCCAAGGACACCGTGCAGGATGCAGAGTTTGGCGTGAGCGCTCCAGGCTTCATCAAGCTCAAGCGTGATCTTGAAACCTACCAATGGGTCGAAAAGGAAAGCAGCAAGACCAAGACAAAAGTCGGTGGCGGTGAGGAGACCGTCAAAGAATACACCTACACCAAGCAGTGGGACGACAAGGCCCACAACTCGGATGAGTTCCGCAACAAGATCGGCCACACCAACCAGCCTTCCACGCTCACAAGCGCAACCTTCGTCACCGGTCAGGCCACCTTCAGCGCCTACCGTTTATCCGATGTGCTGCTCTCCCAATGGAATGACTACGTACCCCATCCCCTGCCCGCCATTGACGCCCTGCCAGAAGCCCTGCGAGCCAAAGCCACCTTGCAAGGTGAATGGCTCGTCCTCAGCGCCACCCCAGACGCCCCCCAGCTCGGCGATCATCGCGTCAGGTATCAGTCCATCCCCGCAGGCGAAGCCAGCATCCTCGCCCGCCAAATCAAAGACACCTTCGAGGCCTACACCACCTCCTTCGGCACCAGCATCGCCCGTATCACCACAGGCCTAGCTTCAACGGAAAGCATGTTCGCCGCCGCCGTCTCTGAAAACAACATCATGACCTGGATCCTCCGTGTCGTTGGCTTCTTCGCCATGTTCCTGGGCCTCGTCATGATCCTCGCTCCGCTCAAAGTGCTTGCCGATGTTATCCCCTTCGTCGGCAGCATCGTCGGGGCTGGCACGGGCTTCGTCGCCTTCCTCATCGCCGTCATCGGGTCATGCATCACCATCGCCTTCGCGTGGCTCTACTACCGCCCACTCCTCGGCATCGGGCTGCTCGCTGTCGCCGGTTTTGGCCTCTATCTGCTGAAGGGCGGGCTGCAAAAAAAGGCCGCCTAAGTCCGCACGGCTCCCATCACCACGCCCATGCCCAAGCCACTCATCGCCATCACCATGGGCGACCCTGCCGGGGTCGGGCCAGAGGTTTGCCTGCAACTGCTCGCCAACGAAGAAGTCTGTGCCTTCGCCACCCCCGTCATCTTTGGCGACGCACGCTTGCTCAACCGCTGTGCGAGGCAAACGGGATTGCCCGCCCCCAAGCGCATCGTTTCGGAAATCGAGTGGGCGGAAAAATGCAGCACGCTCGATGAGCCCGCCGTGCTCGACTTGTTTGGCTTCGACGCTGAAGACTTCACCCCTGGCATCGTCAGTGCCAGGACGGGCGCTGCGGGCTATCACTACGTCATACGCAGCATCGAGGCCGCGCTCGCGCAGCAAGTCGCAGCCGTCGCCACCGCTCCACTCAATAAAGAAGCCCTGCGTGCAGCGGGCATCATGTATCCGGGTCATACCGAGATTTTTGCCGACAAAACAGGGGCCACCCGCGCCTGCATGTTTCAATACTCCGACGAGGTGCGGGCGAGCTTCGTCACCGTGCATTGCGGCTATGGCGAAGTGCCCGCGTTGCTGACGAAAGAGCGCATCCTCGACGTTATCCAACTCACCGCCGACGCCATGCTGCGCATTCGCGGCACCAAGCCCAAAATTGCCGTACTCGGACTCAATCCCCATGCCGGCGAGCATGGCTTGTTTGGCAATCGCGAGGAAGAAAACATCATCATCCCCGCCATCGAAGCCGCGCGCGCGCAGGGCATCATCATCGAAGGGCCATTGCCGCCCGACACCGCCTTCATCCCGGCCAAGCGCCGCAGCACCGACGCCTTCATCTGCATGTATCACGACCAAGGTCATATCCCGTTGAAGGCGCTGGCCTTTGACACCGCAGTGAACACCACGCTAGGACTACCGATCATCCGCACCAGCGTCGATCACGGCACCGCCTGCGACATCGCTTGGCAGGGCAAAGCCAAGGGCAGCAGCCTCGTCGAAGCTGTGCGACTGGCGGTAAAGCTCAGCGCCACGGCCTGAGTTACTCTACTGCCACTATCGAGGCGAAGCGTAACCGGGTCATCCAGGCACGGTAGTGAGGCCTGCCGCGAGACGAGTGCGCAGCCTTCCGCCGTCGGCCATGCCGTAGAAATCTGTTGCTCCAGGCTGCCGCCCAGCCGCACGCGCCCTCGTCCCCGCCCTCGGGAAATCGTTTTCCGCCCCGAGATTTCTCTGGAAGGGCCCCGAGAAAATTTTTTTCTCCCCCGTGGCAGCTCGGGAAGGCCCTCAGATTGCTCCAGCCGTACCCGTACCAGCTCGGGAAAGGCCCTCAGATTGCTCCCTGGCGCTAAGGCATCGCCACGGTTCAGAGAGTCCCGGCATCTTCAACCTGCCCCGAGAAAAGCCGTTCCCAGACTATGGAAACGCTAACCTGAGTCATGGCACGAGTTTCCAGAGTCCAGGAACGCCAAAAGAGAGTCATGGCACGGCCAACCTGAGTCATGGCACGGCCAACCTGAGTCATGGCGCGGCCAACCTGAGTCATGGAAATCATTTCCAGAGTCCAGGAAACACCAACCCGAGGACAAAAAACTCGTTTACGACCCCGAAAAACCCCTTCCTTAGTCCCTGCTTAACCTCGCCACCCCCAGCCCAGCCCTAGTGCGATCAGGAAAGGAAAGCTATCACCCGTTTGGCAAGCAGGATTTGGCCTCTCGCAAAGGCGAGAAACTTCGCACGGAAGCGCCGCCATGGCGCGTCTGATGGTGAGCGACGAAAAGTGGGAACAAGAAGGAAATACCCTGCGCGATTCACTTTATGATCGACAAGCTTCATAAAAGTGGTCGTAAAAGGGGTCGTGTGAATCATGTTGCATGGTTCCAATGGTTTATATGGCATGGCGCGGGCGAGTGAAATTACTGGAGCTTTGCAATATGATTCACACGACCCCTATCCCAAGTATCTCCAAAAGCCCGAGACAAACGACGAGGATGAGTAAGCCGAATTACGCTTAAACTTATGAAACCGAGACACCGTTTTTCAATCGCCCTGGTGGTTCTTGCCAGTTACTATCTTTGCGGGCGTGCTTTGGAGATCGCCTTCTATCTGAGACTAATTGATGAGTCAGGGATGGTGGGCAAGGCTTTATACATAATTTTTGCACCAGCGTTTCACCTCAAGTCTTGGCTCTATGATCATGGCCTTCCAGGATGAAATGCAACTCCAGCGCTGCGCGGTTCAACAATAAATGAACCCACGCGCCAACCAATAGCGTTGGACGTGCCAACCTACTTGGAAAAATGAAACACAGAAACCTTCTCGGCTATGAACACTCGATTTGTTGAAGCGACCTTGAGAGCGGTTGCAAGTCTGCGCTGTTTTCACTTTGACTTGTTTCTCCTCTCAAACCCACCTTCGCTTTGGACGAGCTAAGATTTGCCTACATCTGACTGAACATCCCAACGCCATGCCCGCCTCCGAGCGCTGTCCCGGTTAACCCCATGAAACTTGCTGGCGCGCTGTGCTGTGGCGGGTGTCATGGAATGAATTCAGTAAGAACCGAGCAAAAAAGGTTTTGCTAGATAGATCAGACGCAGTCTGACCCGCAGGGGGTTGCAGCCGGGAGGCGAAGACATCAACTGCGACTTTCCTGTGCGATGTCCTGAGAAGATTGACAGGCGAGGCCAGCCCTGTCAAACGACCCCAGCACTCCACCCCCGGCAACATCAAGACCAAAACCCCTATCGGCAGTTACAGGAAAGATGACATGGGGCCGGGCTGGCAGGCTCAGACAGAGCTTGCGGGAGTGGGGTGTTTTAGAAACACCGAATCCACATCTATTGAATCCTCATTGTCCCCCCACTGCCAAGGCGCAAGTCTCGTCCCTCCAAGGTACTGCCACGTCCCTCATGCGATTCCCGGTGCCGGGCACTTACTAACTCGGGGCAGGAATGCCCCGAATGCATGCGTTCTTTTTTGCCTCGCCATGAATCCCGATACCCAACTCACCGCCCTCGCTATTACCTTGCCTCCAGCCCCGCCGAAGGGCGGCGTGTATAAGTCCGTCGTCATCGTCAACAATGTCGCCTACGTCTCCGGGCACGGCCCCTACCTCGCTGATGGCGACATGATCCGAGGCCGCGTGGGCGCTGATCTGAATCTGGAGCAAGGAAAAGCCGCCGCACGCCAAACGGGCCTCGCGATCCTCGCCACGCTGCGCCAGGAGCTAGGCAGCCTCAGCCGGGTCAAGCGCGTTATCAAACTGCTGGGCATGGTCAATGCCACGCCCGAGTTCACCGAGCACCCCAAAGTCATCAACGGGTGCAGCGAACTCTTTGCCCAAATCTGGGGCGAAGACTGTGGCATCGGAGCCCGCAGCGCCGTCGGTATGGGCTCGTTGCCCGGCAATATCGCCGTCGAGATCGAAGGCATCTTCGAGATCGAATAGCAGAAGGGCGATCCCCCTTTCCGCTATTCATCACTCTACATTCATCACTCATCATTTCCCATGCCCCCCTGGTATCACATCGAAAACGAAGCCGACATCGCCACGCCCGCCCTGCTTTTTTATCGCGAGCGCATCGAGCACAATCTGCAACTTATGCTCAGTATCGCTGGCGGTGCGCAAAGGCTGCGCCCGCATGTGAAGACGCATAAAACGGTGCAGATCATCGCCTGGCAAGTCGCGCTGGGGGTCACGAAATTCAAATGCTCCACCATCGCGGAGGCCGAGATGACCGCCGATGGTGGCGGCACCGACATCGTGCTCGCGATGCCTGCGGTGGGTGCGAACGCCCAGCGACTCGTAGCGCTCATCCAGCGCTACCCGCACGTCACCTTCGCCACCATTGCGGATCATGAAGAA
>JANOAR010000121.1:0-2019 GCA_031411235.1 Verrucomicrobiota bacterium
GGCGCACGGAGGCGGAGTTCAGCGCGGTGCCGCTGCGCAGCGTGTAGCGATGGATGTGGATGGGCATTGACCAAATAACGAATGTCGAATGCTCCCATCATTTGGGAAATCATGTCGGCATTATTTTCGAGGGTAGGGCAGGCTGTGCTACGTCGGAATATCGCCCCACGCGCTTCGTATGCCTGTGCCTCCATGAAGCTCCTCCAAGCACTCGCCCTCGTCGCCTCTCTCGCCCAAGCCGCTACCATCCCCGATCTCAAAGGCGACGGCACTACCGATGACGCCCCGGCCATCCAGCGCGCCATCGACTCTGGCCTAGGCAACATCGACCTCGCCAAGGGCACCTACCGTCTTGGCTCCACGCTCGTCATTGATCTCGATAAAACCGGCTTCACCAGCTTCTCCGGCCACGGTGTCGCACGGTTGCTGATGGCGGGGGCAGGCCCCGCAATCAAATTCATCGGCACGCATGAAGGCAGCGCGGCACCGGAAGACTTCAAAGCCAACGTCTGGGATCGCCAGCGTATGCCCCAGGTCGATGGCTTGGAGATCGTCGGAGCCCATGCCGAGGCCGATGGCATCGAGTCCACAGGCGTCATGCAACTCACCATCAGCCGCACCACCGTGCGCGAGTGCAGGCACGCCATCCATCTGAGCGTGCGCAACCGCAACGTCCTCATCACTGACTGCCACCTCTACAAAAACAGCGGCATCGGTGTCTTCTACGACAACGTGAACCTGCACCAGAGCAACATCATCGGCAGCCACATCAGCTACTGCCGTGGTGGCGGTATCGTGTCGCATGGCGGTAACGTACGAAACGTCCACATTGGCACCTGCGACATCGAGAGCAACATGCACGCCGACTCCCCGCCCACGGCCAATGTCTGGCTCGACAGCACCGGCGGCAGCATCGGCGAGGTGGCCATCACTGGCTGCACCATCCAGCACAGCAGCAAGGCTCCCGGCTGCGCCAACATCCGCATCCAGGGCGGTGGCGACGACCCGGCGCTGCATCGCCGCACTGGCGGTTCGCTCACCCGCGAAGGCAACGTCACCATCACGGGCAATGTCTTCAGCGACATCCAGATGAACGTCCACATCCAGGACTCGCGTGGCGTCACCATCACAGGCAATACCTTTTGGGAAGGCTTCCAGCACGATCTGCTCGTCGAGCGCAGCAGCCACATCGTCGTCACGGGCAACAACTTCGACCGTAACCCTCGCTATGCTGTGAATGGCTTTGGCGGAGCGGAGAACAACGGTGTGAAGTTCAGCCAGTGCGAAGACTGCACCTTCGGCAGCAATCTCGTCTCCGGCGTGCTGCGCCAGCGTGCCGCCGTGGACATCGCCGAGTGCAGCCGCTTCAACATCGCCAACAACACCATCCTCGACAGCGATGGAGCGAGCCTGCTGCTGGAAAAGGTGACGCGCAGCCTCATCGACAGCAATCTCCTACGCGATGACCGCGAGGAAGCCCAGCGCAGCAAGGAGCCCTCGCTCGTAATCATTGGCGGTGGGGAAAATACTTTGGGCGCGATGCAACTCAGCAATGGCAAAGCCGAGCGGGAGTAGTGTGGGGCCACGCCCGATGGGCGCATTCAGCTTTGCAGAAAAAACCGCCACCCAGTCTTGCGACCGAGGGGCGGTTTTTAGCAGCGAGGAGGCGGGCCATTAGTCAGTCCCTGCTCCCTCACTGGACTTCACTTTGGAGCCAACTCACAGCCGATGGCTGATCGAGGTTTCCAGGGTGAAATGAGGCTCGAAGCCCGGGCTTACTTTCCCGAACGCATGCCCATGTCCACCATTGGAGGTGGTGGCTGAGGAGCAGGCTGTTGGGACTTGCAGGCCGAGATAGCGATGACGGCAGCGATGGCGAGGATGGTGTACTTCATGGTGTTTTGTATGGATAACGTATCAGTCGAGGTTTCGACAAAAGCCCGCACTCGCCAGAGATCCAGCGAACGGACAACTTATGGAGATTAACGAGAAACTTAATAGGTGCAAACAATCTTCTGG
>JANOAR010000122.1:0-12014 GCA_031411235.1 Verrucomicrobiota bacterium
AGGGTTTGAACGAACTCATCAAAGAGTCCTGGGTTGCCGAAGGGGATGAAACTTGCCACGCTCCTGCTTGCCTCATCTTCCGGCTCCGCGCCACTCTTTGATCAAGTTTAGAGGCGGTTTTTGAGTTTCCGGATGTGCCCTCAAAAAGCAACGCTCCTCAAACCCCACGCCAAGCTTACTTCGACACTTGGGCACCGAGACCTTTCATGCGGCTACTTCAAAGCCTTGGGCGAGGAACCTCTGCGGTAGCAACTCCTGCTCGGCGAGATATTTTTGGATGTTGGTGGGCATGTTTTCATCATGGCTTAAGCGGCCTTGTGCAGAAGCAGAGCCTATTGTTGAGGTGCTTCCTCGCTAGCGCCCACTCCTCGACTATCCCGACGAGTTAGATGCTCGCAGTTGAAAAGAGCGGCATTGTCGCGTGAAGTTTTAATCCTATGTCTCAGTCTGAAACCGATTCCATCTCGCATCGCTCACTCCTTCGACGCAACTCGATGGCTCGCGTTATTGTGGCCATTCTCTTGGTAGGGTTGGGGATACTAGGTTGGTGTGCCTTTGTCAAAGTGAGGAACCTCGCGAGGATCAATTCAGGGATTCAGGCCGTGCGAGAGATTTTGATCTCAATGAGGGCTTGGGCTGGCGATCATGATGGCAACTATCCCGATGCTGACGATAGCCACCCTCGAACATCCAATGAAGCCTTCCGTCTTTTGATTCGAGATATGTATCTGAGCTGCGAGGGCTGGACAAATCGCGATGAGGGATCGGTTCTGTTTGGCTGCCCTGTTAGCTCTTACATTCCCGACAACAAGATCGGTTCACCGCCCGACTATCTCGAAGCCTTGAAGCCCGGCGAATGTCATTGGGTTATGACCAAAGGTGCGCGCGACGATAGCCCTTCTGATGTGCCGCTGGTGTTTGAGAACACAGCGGGCATGTCGTGGCCTCCCACATGGAACTGCGATGCCGCAGGCACGCCTGTGCCCGGCAGAGCATGGCCTGGAGGAAAAATCATCATCGGCAGAAACGACGGCAGCATCGCTGCCGAGAAGCTAGCTGGCGAGAGCGGAGCACACGTCGGATTGCAGCGCGATAAGGACGGCATGGATTTATTCACCCGTTGGAAGGAGCACGGCGAGTATCTCGACATCGCCCGCCCATGAGCATCACGGCCTATGGACGCTGTTGATCGCAATCGTTGGCTTCAATAACTCAGCCAAGAACTTAGCCACTTCTCCACCTCGGCGAGGCTCATGCCTTTGCGCTTCGCATAGTCTTCGATTTGGTCTTTGCCGAGATCGGTGGAGATGCCGAAGTAGCGGGCCTGCGCGTGGTTGAAGTAGAAGCCGCTGACGCTGGCTCCGGGGTGCATGGCGCAGCTTTCGGTGAGTTCGCAGCCAGTGAGTTCGGTGGCGTTGAGGAGTTGGAAAAGCGGTGGCTTCTCGGTGTGATCGGGCTGGGCGGGATAGCCGGGCGCGGGGCGGATGCCGCGATACTTTTCTCTGATGAGTTCATCGTTGGTCAAGTCGCCGGGCTTCTCGATGCCACACTGGAATCTTGCTTGCTGATGCAGCCATTCGGCGAAGGCTTCAGCGAAGCGGTCGGCGAGGGCTTTGACGATGATGCTGGAATACGGGTCGTTGGCGACATCGTAGGTCTTCGCATACTCGTCGCCGCCGTGGATGGTGACGACGAAGGCTCCGAGGTAATCCGTTTTGCCGCTGTCCTTGGGCGCGATGAAATCGGCGAGCGCGTAGTTGGGCGTGTCCTTCTTGATCTGCTGCTGGCGCAGGCTGTGAAAGGTGGTGCCATCGGCCAGTACGATGTCATCGCCCACGCTGTTCGCCGCGAAGTAACCGGCGACGCCTTTCGGCGTGAAGTGGCCTTCTTTGATGATGAGATCGAGCAGGGCATTGGCGTCGTGGTAGAGCTTGGTCGCTTCCGCTTCGGCACCAGCCTTTTTCTCAGCATCGTCCCACGCGCTGGAGAAGCGTTGCTCGGCAGTGAGCCAGCGTCCGCGCAGTTCCCAGGTGTGGAAGAACGGCGACCAGTCGATGTATTTGCGCAGCGTTTCGAGACTGACCTTGATGTCGCCGCCGGTTGGCAACGCGGTTTGTATGCCGAGCTTCGAGGGCGTGGCGATCTCGCTGAAGTCGAGCTTGGCGGCATTGTCGCGTGCAGCTTGGATGCTGAGGATGTCGCGAGCCTTCTTCTGGCCATACTTCGCACGCATCTCAATATGCCGAGCTTCATTCGCGGCGACGAAATCCGCGCGCTGGTTGTCACTAAGCAAGGCTGTGGTCACGGGCACACTGCGCGAAGCATCGAGCACATGCACCACGCTGCCGCTGGGGTAATGATGCGCGATCTTTATCGCGGTGTGCGCGGCGCTGGTGGTCGCGCCGCCGATGAGCAGCGGGACCTTGAAACCCTGGCGCTCCATCTCGCTGGCGACGTGCATCATTTCATCGAGCGATGGAGTGATGAGGCCGGACAAACCAATGACATCGGCACCGATCTCACGGGCCTTATCCAGAATCTTTTGGCAAGGCGTCATCACGCCCATGTCGGTCACCTCGAAGCCGTTACAGGCGAGCACGACGCCAACGATGTTCTTGCCAATGTCATGCACATCGCCTTTTACGGTGGCGATGAGGAACTTGGCGGCGGTCTGTGCCGCTGCTGCGTCGGGGATGAGGTCGGTGGCGGTTAGGCTTTGGCTGGCTGGTTCTGATACTTCGCTGGCTCCTCCATCAACATGCTGGCTTGGCGTCCCGCCAAGCGCAGGGATTCCAACGTTGCCTCCTCGATGCTCTTGAATATCTCCGCTGCTTCTGGGCTGATTTTGCCCGAGAAATTGCGATAGTGCTTCTTGGGAGTAGTCGGCGTCGTTTGAGTTAAGTTCGAAGAGTTCATGTAGAGTAGTTTTACCTTGGTTGAGGAGTGTTTCAATGGGTTCGTTGAGATGCTCGGCAAGCCAGTCGAGTGACTGCAAAACGGGTGCGTAGCTGGAGTTATCGACCACAAGGGCGGTGGCGTCGGCGACATCGCTAAACTCATCTGCGAGAGTTAGAACGGTACGTGCAGCTTGGAAATGACCTCCAGCAGAGCGGGAAAGCGGCACGATCCTCCCCCCCCCCTCGTCCTTGATGGCACGCTTAACCATGTTGCCGATCGCCTTGCGCCACGGGCAGTAAATGAAGCGAATCTCGACCCGTAGCTTTGCGGCAAAGCAGTGCTTTAAGTGCTCGCGACTGCGGGCAAGGTTTTGCATGGTGCCATCCATGATAAGAACGACTCGCTTGTGACTGGGCAATACGCGGGTCGCTGTGGTTTTGCCGCTGCCCTGACCGCCCGCGTTGAAGGTGATGGTGTCTCCAGGTTTGGCGGTTGCTACGATCCGCTCGAACATCCAGTCCACCAACGCTCCTGCAGGCTCCAGGGTGGCGACGCTCCAGCGTTGCTTCGACTCTCGCGTGGCTGCGTATTCGGCACTCAGTTCCTGCACCGTGTTGCGATCCAGCACGATGCCAAAGTGCTTCGTGTATTCGGCTGCTGCTGCTTCTAAGTCAGCCGCCAGTTGCGCGGCGAACTTTACTTCCATGCGGCGTTCTTCCAGCGACAGGCCGGGATAGGGCTTGTAGCTGAAGCCATCGACGAGGGTGACCATGCCATCGCTTGCCAGCGCCTCGACTGTCTTCTCGGCGGCAACCACCAGCAGCTCGCGTTCACGCTTTTTCTTCGCCTTCTCAGCCTCCATGTAGGGCGTCAAAACAGCAACGCTCTGCTTCATCACGCGCGCTGATTTAACAACCTGCGGCAGGAACATTTTGCCTTCGCCGAAGAGGTCGCCTACGACCTTCATGCCATCCATGAGCGGGCCTTCGATGACCTTCAAGGGCACGCCGTATTGGGCCAATGCCTCCTCGGTGTCGGGGATGATGAAGTCGGTGATGCCGCGCAGCAGGGCGTGTTCAAGGCGCTTCTCGACGGTGGTCTCGCGCCAGCGCAGATCGGCTTCGGCACGCTTGGCTCCAGCCACGCCTTTGAACTGCTCGGCGTAATCGACTAGGATCTCGGTGGCGTCGGGACGGCGGTTGAGCAGCACGTCCTCGACTTTGACGAGCATCTCCTGCGGAATGTCTTCGTACACTTCGAGCATCCCGGCGTTGACGATGCCCATGTCCATGCCCGCTTTGATGGCATGGAAGAGGAACGCGCTGTGCATCGCCTCGCGCACCTTGTTGTTGCCACGGAAGCTGAAGCTGATGTTGCTGACACCGCCGCTGACCTTCGCGCCGGGCAAGTTCTGCTTGATCCAGCGCGTGGCGTTGATGAAATCGAGCGCGTAGTTGTTGTGCTCCTCCATGCCGGTGGCGACGGTGAGGATGTTCGGATCAAAGATGATGTCCTCGGCATTGAAGCCGACCTCATCGACGAGGATGCGGTAGGCGCGCTCGCAGATGCGAATCTTCTCTTCATAAGTCGCGGCTTGGCCGTTCTCATCGAAGGCCATGACGACCGCCGCCGCGCCGTATTTCTTGATGGTCGCGGCACGCTCACGGAAGGCTTGCTCGCCTTCTTTTAGCGAGATGCTGTTGGCGATACCCTTGCCTTGCAGGCACTTCAAGCCGGCCTCGATGACTTCCCACTTCGAGCTATCGACCATGATCGGCACCTTGGTGACCTCGGGCTCGGTTTGCAGGAGAATAAGGAACTTCGACATCATCTCGACGCCGTCGATGAGCCCTTCGTCCATGCACACGTCGATGACGTTCGCGCCGTTCTCGACCTGCTGGCGGGCAATTTTGACCGCCTCTTCCATGTCGCCCGATTTGATGAGCTTGGCGAACTTCGGCGAGCCTGCGACGTTGGTGCGCTCGCCGATCATGAGGTAGTTGGCGTTGGGCGCGAGGGTGAAGGCTTCCGAGCCGCTGAGGCGCATCAGCTTCTCGGGCGATGGCACGTGACGTGGCTCAATGTTTTTCACCGCCTCAGCGATGGCCGCGATGTGCTCCGGCGTGTTGCCGCAGCAGCCGCCCATGATGTTGATGAAGCCCGATTGGCCGAAGTCCGTGGCGAAACGTGCCATGTCTGGCGGCAGCAAATCGAAGCCGGTGGGCGCGAGCGGATTGGGCAAGCCTGCGTTCGGATAACACGACACAAAGCACCCGGCTTTCTGCGCCAGCTCTTCGATGTAGGGGCGCATCTCCACCGGGCCAGCCGAGCAATTCATGCCGATGCTGAGCGGCTTCACATGCATCATGGCATTCAGATAAGCCTCCACCACCTGAGCTGAAATCATGGTCGCCCCAGACTGCATCGCAGCAGATATTTGAATCGGCAGCTCAACCTTGTCTTCAGCAAAGACCTCCTGGATCGCGACGAGCGCCGCCTTGGCGTTGAGAGAGTCGAAAATGGTTTCAACAATCAGCGTATCAACGCCACCAGCAATCAGCGCTCGAACCTGATGTGCATATGCAGCTTTTGCTTGGTCGAAAGTGAGCAGGCGGAAGCTCAAATCGTTAATATCAGGGAATTGAGAAAGCGAGACGGTAAGTGGGCCAATAGCACCAGCGACATATCGCCTGCGGCCCGTCGCATTTGCTATGCGATCAGCCCAAGCTCGACATTGCTGCGCCGACTTGAGATTTATCTCCCAAGCGATCTCGTTGAGTGAGCTATCATTCAGTACTTCGTGAAAAAACTCTGGATCCTTGCGCCGACCTGTTGGCAGTTCTTTGAAGAACTCGCTTTGCGAGATTGAGGTGCCGTTGAAGGTGTTGGTTTCAATAATGTCGGCTCCAGCTTCGAGGAATCGACGGTGAATGTCCTCAATAATGTCGGGCCTTGTTAGCGTAAGGATGTCTCCATTGTTCAGCAAGTCCTGACCATTGCCTTTAAAGCGCGCGCCCCGCGCGGAGGCTTCGTTTAGCTGACCCTTCCTCACATATTCCTGGATGGTCGTCCCCATCGCGCCATCAATGACGGCGATGCGGGAGCGCAGCAGTTTTTCGAGTTCAGCACGAGTTTCGGAGCCTTTGGACATGACTCGATGGTAGCCACGGAAACGCCGGGTTCAAGTTTCATATCAACGCATCATGATTTGAAGATATGAATGCTCACCCGCAGTGCTCGGGCGATCAACTCACGCTATCGGGGTCGATGCCAAGGGCGCGGAGCTTGGCTTCTAGGATGGCATTGCGCTGCGCAGCCTTCGCGGCCAACTGAGCATTTTTCGCGGCCAACTGCGCCTGCATCGTCGCCAACTGCGCGTTCTTCTCAGCCATCTTCGCATTCTTCGCGGCCAGCTCATCGCCCGTCATCAGCACAGCACCCGTGCTATCTGTCCAACGAAGATAGGTGCCAGGAGAGCCCTCGAAATCTCCCTCCCATTCCTTCACACCCAGCCCGAGGTCGCCGAGTTGGTCGAAGGCACAGCGCTGGTATTTGCCATCGATAAGGTGGTAGGCCGAGATCGCTTCACCTTGGATCTCGCGGAAGGGATCGTGGACGATGTACCAGACGACGCCCATGTGCGCATAGTTGTGCTGCTTGCTGCTCAGCTCGCCGCCTTTTCGATTGGAGACGATCTCCACCACGATTTCGGGTGGCTTGCCATCGTACATCCAACTGAAGTACGCGCGGTACTCCTTCAGCGTGGGGTCGGGGGCGGGGAGCACATCGAGTTTCACCATCACATCGGGCACTACGGGAGGGCGATTCAGCGCCACGTACACACCGACGTTGGCCATCGTGATGAAGGGGAAATCGGGCTTCCAGGACGTGACCAGCGATGTGGTCAGCAGGCGCATTTGCTTCTCAGAAAATAGGTTATCCACGGGTGTATCGTCCTCTGTTACTAGGTGGGAGATGTCTGGCCACGGCGGCATGTCCTCGTCATCCAAGTCGAGTTCTACCGCTGGGCTTTGGGGGCTGGTGCTCATGAGCAAAGGCTAACGTTTTGATGCGGCGACGGCAAGCAGGGATCCAGACGATGCGCGATGCGAAATAGGCTGGCGGAACGCACTGCGACCTTGCGCGTCAGCCTACCGTTCCCTGCCGCACTAGGATCAAAGCCAGTGACATGCCATTTCCCTTTGACCCACTCCACTCGAACGGGTAGGAAGCCAGCCCTTTATGCCTGCTTCCGATCGCCAACACACGCTGGCCAAACCCGCCTCCATGACGGGCACCTCGCTCCATACGGGCGAGGCTGTCACGCTCACGCTGCAACCTGCGCCGGAGAACTTTGGCATCAAATTTCGCCGCATCGACCTGGATGACCAGCCCTTCATCACCGCGCTGGCCGACCGAGTGCAGAAGGTGGAGCGCGCGACCACCCTCGCTGAGGGCAGTGTGAAAGTGCATACCGTGGAGCATGTGCTCAGCGCACTGACGGCGATGGGCGTGGACAACGCCATTGTCGAGATGAACGCCAACGAGCCCCCCATCGCCGATGGCAGCGCCCTGCCCTTTGTGGCGCTCATCAAGAGCGCAGGCTTGCAGGAGCAGACAGCGCTGCGGCGCATCTTCGAGGTGCGCGAGCCGATCATCATCGAGAGCCGCGACGGCACCATTTTGCACATCGTGCCGGACACGAAATTCCGCATCTCCTGCACCAACGTGGGGCCAAATGGGCGGAACACGCAGTACTATTCCACCGAGATCACGCCAGAGATTTACGAGAAGGAAATCGCGCCCGCCCGCACCTTTGTTTATTATGAAGACGTGGCTCCCCTGCTGGAGAAGGGGCTCATCAAAGGCGGCACTCTGGAGAGCGCGGTCGTCATCCGTGGCGACACGCTGGTGAGCAAGCACCCCATCCGGTTTAACGAGGAATTCGCCCGGCACAAAATTCTCGACATTATCGGCGACTTCACCCTGGCTGGCGTGCGCATCCTCGGCCACGTCATCGCCGTGCGCCCTGGCCACGGGCCGAATACCGAGATGGCCAAGTCCATCGCCCGCGACTACGCGCAGATCCGCGCTCAGGTGCCTGCCCCGATCCGCATCCCAGCGGGCGACGCGGTGCTGAACATCACCGAGGTCATGGAAATCCTGCCGCACCGCTACCCTTTCCTGATGGTGGATCGCGTCGTCGGTTTTGAGGGCGAGACGAAGTGCATCGCGATCAAGTGCGTGAGCATGAACGAGGAGTATTTCAAAGGCCACTTCCCTGGCCATCCCGTGATGCCCGGCGTGCTGCAACTCGAAGCGATGGCCCAAGTCGCCAGCATCGTGCTGCTGCGGATGCCTGCGAACCAAGGCAAGATCGGCTACTTCCTCAGCGCAGACAAAGTGAAGTGGCGCAAGCCCGTGCTACCCGGCGACACACTCATCATTGAGGCCGAGATCACCAAGACCAAACGCAGCATCGGCATGGCCACGGCGCGCTGTATCGTCAACGGTCAAGTCGTTAGCGAGGCGGAGCTGATGTTCTCGCTGGCAGACCGATAGTATAAAAGCATGGCCGACTCACTCATTCATCCAACAGCCATCATCGACCCCAGCGCCGTACTCGGGCGCGACGTGTATGTCGGCCCCTACTGCATCATCGGCGCGGGCGTCGAGTTGGGCGATGAGTGCTGGCTTCAGCACCACGTCACCGTGCTTGGGCCATCGAAGATCGGGGCACGCAATCGCTTCCACTCGTATGGCAGCATCGGCCAGCAGACGCAGGATTTAAAATACGCGGGCGAACCGACCTTCCTGGAGATTGGCGATGACAACAACTTCCGCGAATTCTGCACCGTACATCGTGGCACCAGTGTGGGTGGCAAGACCACCATCGGCAGCCACAATCAGTTCCTCAGCTACGCGCACATCGCGCATGATTGCATCGTAGGCAGCCATGTCATCCTATCGAACAACGGCACGCTCGCGGGCCATGTCATCGTCGAGGATCATGTCATCCTCAGCGGCCTCAGCGCGGTGCATCAGTTCTGTCGGCTCGGCGCACGCTCCATGATCGGTGGGTGCACCAAGATTGTCCAAGACGTGCCACCCTTCACTATCGTCGATGGCAGCCCCAGCCGCGCTCGTGGGCTGAACCTAGTGGGCATGAAGCGCGCAGGATTTGAAGAGGACAGCATCAAGGCAATCAACTCCGCGTATCGCAAACTCTACCGCAAAGGCTTGAACACCAGCCAAGCCCTCGCCGCCATCCGCGAGGGCGGTATGTCGCCCGAAGTCGAGCAGTTCGTGAAGTTTGTCGAGACCTCGCAGCGCGGCGTCGTGAGTGCGGGGCGCGTCGAGTAAGGGGCGGCTCAAAACCGCACCGTCACCTGCGCGGCTAGCAGTTGGTCACCTTCGCGATCCTTGCCCGATTTATCGCCGAGGCTGTACTGCAACTTGGCCTGGAGATGGCGGCTGAAACGCCAGCCGAGTGAGGCATCCACGCGCCATGCGGCACGCTCCCAGGTGCTGAATCCGCCACCACCAGCGGGCACATAGCCGAAGAAACTTTGGTTCCAGCGCAGGGCGGCCCAGAGCTGTGACGTGAGCTTGTACTTTGCTTCGATGTAGTAGAAGGTGCTGGCAGCATCGCCCACATTGGGCACCTCGAACGTCGAATGCAGCACCTCGGCCCAGAGTTGCCAGTGATGATGCTGAAAGGCCGCATCCAGCCCTAAGGTCGTTTGATCGGGATGGCCCAGCCCCTCGGCTAGCGAATAGGAACCGTGGCTGAAGGAAGTGCCCAGCGACCACTCAGGGGTTGGCCTTGCGCCCAGACGTGCCGTGACCGTGGGATGCCCGAGATTCAACTGGCCTAAATCCCACGCATCGGGTCGCGAAGAGAGCGCCGCGTTTTTGATTTCAATCGCATAGTCAAACCACGCCACTTGCCCTGCGACGGACGCACCGCTGGCATACGATGGCCCCCAGATCGGCGGTAGCCACTCGGCCTTTTTATCGACGAGGTTGCGACGATTGAGGAACGCAGCAGGCGTCGGTGGCACAGCGCGATCACTGATGCCCAACACATCTTCGTAAGGCAGCGGGGCGTTGATAAATGGGTTGTCCCACGAGAGATGTCTCGGTGCCCAGTTGCCAAACACGGTGGCAAATTTCCCCACCTGAATCGTCAGCCGATCATCACCCAACGGACTCAGCCGCGCATAGTACTCGTCGAGCCGAACATCACCTCCGGGCGCGGCACCGGGATCGAAGCCTCGATCCACGCGCATCTGCGTGTGAAACTGAAAATACTCCGTCGCTCCGATGTCGAGGAATATGGCGAGGCGTGGACTCACGAAGGAATCGTCGTCCGAAAAAAGCATCCCCGGTGCCGGTACCTGCGGCACGTACAACTCAGCGTCCGCGAGGAAGCTCAGATCCGCGTGCAGCGTACCGTCGGCATTCGAGATCGACAGCGCGTCATCCACGGCATCGAGAAAAGCCTGCGCCTGCGCATGGGACAGCGCGAGCAATAAGGCAAGGGCAACAGCAAGGCAGGGGCGGTAGGCATTCATGGCGGGGCGGAAGTGATGCGGTGGGCGGTGATGGGATGGGAGAAGCCTTTCAACACAAGGGCCTCCACCGTCTCCGTTTCATAGCTCGGGGGCAGCGCGGCACGAGTCGTCTCATCGATCAGGATTTCCATCGGCCCGGCATTGCTGCATAGCCGTGCCGCGAGATTCACACGCTCGCCGATGACCGTGTAGTTCAGGCGACTTGCCGAGCCCATGCAGCCAGCGAGTGCCGAGCCACTGGCGATGCCAATGCCGATGCGCAGCGGCTGCGCCGAGCCCGCATTCAAGCGTTCGCGCTCGACGATCATTTCCCACGCGCACCGCACCGCACTGAGCGCATCCTGGCCATAACTTTTTGGCGCACCGAACAACGTCATAATCGCGTCGCCGACAAACTTATCCACCACCCCGTCGTGACGATGCACGATGTGCGTGAGGGCGCTCATGTGCTCGTTCAGCATCGCCACCACCTCGGCGGGCTGCATGTTTTGCGAGATGGAAGTGAAGCCACGGATGTCGCAGAAAATGATCGACACATCGCGTGTCTCACCGCCGAGCTGCACAGCACCAGACATCAACTCATCAGCCACTGAGCGGTCGGTTACCAGTTGCAGCACCGAGCGGTATTTCTCTTTCAGCGCGAGCCCTGTGGCCATCTCGTTGAAGGCATCTGCCAGCACGCCCAGCTCATCGCCCGTGCGCTTCTGCACCCGCACCTCGTAGTTGCCTTGGTTGATCTCGGCGGTGCCAGCCACGAGATCGCGCACAGGCTGCGCCAGTCGCTGGGCGAATAGCGAGCCTACACCCGCTGCTGCTAGCAGGCCCACGCTGCCGATGGCTGTAATGCGCCATAACAACGCACGCTGCCGCTGCTGCAAATCATCCAGCGGATAGAGGCTCACAATCCACGCTGGCGCAAACCGCGAGCCCGCGTTGAGCAGCTGCGAGTCCGCACGGTAGGAGCGTCCGCCCAACTCTTGAACCCAAGTGAGCGAGGCTTGCGACTGAGTTTGAATATGCTGTTGCAATACCGTGCCAGCCCCCTGGTTGAGGGCCGAAGTTGGCGAGCCAGGATGAAATTTCCCCGCGACTAGCAGCCCTGAAATGAGCGCACTTTTGCCCACGACCTGAGTCATCTTATGGCTCTCCACGCGCTGGCCGATGAGGAGAGAGCCCACGGTCTTGTCGAAATTAGTGATGGGGCTGGTGACAATGCTGAAGACCTCATGCATGCCGCTGTTTCCAACGACGGGCACAAAGCCCAGTTGGACTTGGCTCATCGCTGCGGGGCTAGATGGCTGGGTATTCACGAGCTGGGCCGCGATGGTTTTATCCACCTCATTTTCCTCGATTGCGGGTATGATTTTCCCCTCCGCATCCGTGAGTCGGAAGAAGGCAAAATCCGCGAGACGCAGCTCATCACCAGCGATCTGGTAAATCTCGGAATCCGCCTCTTCGAGCGCTGCAAAAAGTCGCACCGACTCGGCCAACTTGGCCGCCTGCCCCGAGGTCGTCGCGAGCTGCTGCTCTTGGCGGGTA
>JANOAR010000123.1:0-10628 GCA_031411235.1 Verrucomicrobiota bacterium
CTGCACGCGCCAATCCCTATCACAACGCCTGGACCGAATCGTTCATGGGCACGCTCAAGGCTGAGCTGATCCAAGGCGACCGCTACACGTCCTTCTCAGACGCTCACACTGAACTCTTCGCCTTCATCGACTCCTACTACCCCGAACACCGCGATTGATCGGCGACTATCATCACCCATCCTTGGCCTGATGCGGTTCGGCGACGGCGGGCTCGGTATTTTCCAATACAGTCCAGCCATCGCCAAACCGCCTGAGACTCAAGCCTTGGCAAAGCTAGCCACCGCTGAATCGCGGCGTTCGGGACTACAACACCCAACGCCTCCACTCCTCCCTCAACTACCGTTCTCCCAGCCGCTTCGAGGCCGATATCGCTCTCGCTAACTAATTCACTTTTGGTCCAAATATCCGTGGCATCTCAAAAGGCGTGCAGCCCAGCAAGTGGGTCGAACACTTGAGCAATGGCTGAATGCCGAGCCGCGAATCGTCACCCCCCTCACCCCATGAAAACACCCCTGCTACTAACCTACCTCGCCCTCACGCTCGGCCTCGCTGCCGAGTCCTCCTTGCCTACCCAGCCCCCACCCACGCTGCCCGCGCCCGTGGCCAGCTTTGGCGCAGCCGCCACGCCCGATGGTCAAGTCTTCCTCTACGGTGGTCACGCTGGCGTGCGCCACAGTTACAGCCGAGACGAGGTCAATGGCGACCTGCACACCTGGCTGCCGGGCCAGACCGAGTGGACAAAACTTGGCAGCGACGAGCCCGCTCAAGGGGCATCGCTCATCGCCTTGCCAGGCCGCGTGCTGCGCATCGGTGGTATGGCCGCGCAGAATAAAAAAGGCGACAAACAAGCCCTGTGGTCGAGCGAGACTGCCAGCAGCTTCGACTTGAAAACTAAGCTCTGGACACCTCTGCCCAAGCTCCCCGAACGCCGCTCCAGCCACGACAGCGCCGTCATCGGCGATACCCTCTACGTCATCGGCGGCTGGTCGCTCGGCGGTGGCTCGGTGAAGGCTACCGCCCCCCTCTGGCACACCACCTACCTCACGCTGGATCTGGCCAAACCTGATGCCGCATGGGTCAGCCATCCGCAGCCCTTCAGCCGTCGCGCCCTCGCCGTGCAAGCCGTTGGAACCAAGCTCTACGCCATCGGCGGCATGGATGATGGCGACGAGCCCGTGCCCCACGTCGAAGTGCTCGACACCATCAGCGGCCAGTGGAGCAAAGGCCCCGCCCTGCCCAGCGACAGGCTTGGCGGCTTCGGCTTCGGAGCCATCGCTCATGAAGGCCGACTCTTCGCCAGTGGCGTCGTTGGTGAGCTGTTGGAACTGCGCGGCGACGCCTGGGTCGGCATCACCAAGCTCGCGCACCCGCGCTTCTTCCACCGCCTCGTCCCCGGCGGCGCAGGCAAGCTCATCGCCCTCGGTGGCGAAAGCCGCAAAGGCGTGAAAGCCCCGCCCGAGGTCATCACCCTGCCAGCCGCAGATTCACCCGCATTAAAAACAGAAGAAGCCAAGCCTGCAGCCGCGACCTCGCTTTCCGCTAGCACAACGCCCTCGAAATCCACAGCTCCCGCTCTGCCCGCCAGCCCCACGCCCACTTGGCCCGCCAGCCTACCCGCCGCCGAGTCCGACTGGCCCGGCTACCAAGGCCCGCGCGGCAACAGCACCACGCCCGAAGTCGGCTATCGCACCGACTGGCCCGCCGACGGCCCTCCCGTCGCGTGGCGTGCTGAAGTCGGCATCGGCCTCTCATCCCTCGCCGTCGTTGGCACCCGCGCCTACGCCACTGGCAACAATGGCAAAGACCAAGACACCACCTTCTGCTTCGACCTCAGCGACGGCAAAGTGCTGTGGAAATACAGCCAGACCGAGACCACCAAAAGCCACGAAATGGCCATCGTCCCCTACGGCCCCGCCGCCACTGCAACGATCAGCGAAGGCCGCGCCTACACCCTCAGCCGCATGGGGCAACTGGTGTGCCTGGATGCCAACACAGGTGCCGTCATTTGGCAGCGCCATCTGATTAATGACCTCGGCGGCAAGCGCCCCGTCTATGGTTATGCCAGCAGCCCCAGCGTCGTCGCTGGCAAGCTCTATCTCGACATCGGCGGCAATGGCAAATCCACCACCAGCCTCGACGCCAAAACAGGCGATATCCTATGGCAGACAGGCGATGGTGAGGCTGGCTATGCCAATCCTTTCGTCGTGCAGCACAGCGGCCAAAGCGTGCTCATCTTGTTCAAAGGTGAAGCCCTAGAGCTGAGATCCGTCACCGAGGGCAAGCTCATCGCCGCCCACGCCACCACCACCCGCGACTTCTGTAACTGCGCCACCCCTATCCTCGTCGGCGACGCGATCTTCATCAGCCACACGGGCAACATGGGCGCACGCACCTTGGAATGGAAGGGCAGCACTCTCACCGAGCGCTGGAGCCAGCGCGACTTTGGCCTGCTTTTCCATAGCGGCATCCCCTGGGGCAACTACGTCCTCGCCTTCAACGATGGCCTACGCGGTGCCAATGACCTGCGCCTCATCGACCTCGCCACTGGCACCGCTCGCTGGCAGGCCAAAGACATCGCCAAAGGCACTGGCCTGCTCAGCGATGATGGCCATGCCTTGCTCCTCACAAATACAGGTGAACTCGTCTTGGCCCGAGTCCTCGCCGACAAACTGGACGTGCTCGCCACCGTGCAAGCCCTTCCCTCGAAATGCTGGGTGCAGCCCGTGCTCAGCCACCGCCACCTGCTATGCAAAAACAATAGCGGAGCCGTGGTGTGTTATAACTTGGGGAAGTAATCAACCCGACTTTCGCAAACCGCAGTGCGGCGGCGGATGGCTTCGCCAATCCCCTCAAAGCAACGCCTGCAAAATGAGCAACTACAAGGTGCGTCGCTTGCGCTTCACATGAAGCTGGGCTGTGGCACGCTGGATCATCGCCATCGTCGCGGCGACTTCTTCTTGCTGTTCGCCGGGCTTCAGCGATTCGAGAGCGTGCTTGGCACGATCCAGCGCTTCCTGCACGGCTTTTTCATCAATGGCCTCAGCGTCGATAGCCATGTCGGTTAACACGCGAACGGTGCTCCCCGTGACTTCGATTAAACCTTCACCCACAGCCATGTCGGTCGTTTTACCGCCTTTGGTGTAGCGCAGTTCACCGGGCTGGAGAGTCGTGACAAGCGGGGCGTGTGAGGGCAGGATGCCCATCTCGCCTTCGACGCCAGGGAGCACGACGGAGTCCACTTCATCAGAGAAGATGCGGGCTTCGGGGGTGACGATTTCGAGAAGTAAAGGCATGGGGGAGAGTCGTTTTCCGTTAACCGTTTTCCGTGTGGCGAAACCCAGTTTTCCCGCCTGCCGCTCGTGGCGCAGGGCACCACGAAAACGGATAACGGATAACGGATAACGCCGACAGGTTTAGTCCTTCTTCACGGTGTCAATGCCACCCTTCATGTAGAAATTGGCTTCGGGCACGCTGTCGTGCTTGCCATCGAGGATTTCAGCGAAACCGCGCACGGTGTCTTTGACGCTGGTGTATTCGCCTTTCACACCGGTGAAGATTTCAGCCACATGGAAAGGTTGGCTGAGGAAACGCTGCAACTTACGAGCGCGGAACACGATCAACTTATCGTCGTCGCTAAGTTCATCCATGCCGAGAATGGCGATGATGTCCTGCAAGTCCTTGTAACGCTGAAGCACACGCTGCACGCCGCGAGCGACGCGATAATGCTCTTCACCGACGATGTCGGGGGCCAAAGCCTTGGAGACGGAGGAGAGAGGATCAACGGCAGGATAGATGCCCAACTCAGCCAGCGAACGCTCAAGCACGACGGTGGAGTCAAGGTGAGCGAAGGTATTGGCGGGAGCGGGGTCAGTAAGGTCATCCGCAGGCACATAGACAGCCTGGAAGGAGGTGATGGAACCACTCTTGGTCGAGGTAATACGTTCCTGCATCGCTCCCATTTCGGCAGCGAGGGTAGGCTGGTAACCCACGGCGGAAGGCGTGCGGCCCAGAAGGGCGGACACTTCGGAACCTGCTTGGGAGAAACGAAAGACGTTATCCACGAAGAGCAACACGTCTTGGTTCTTCTCATCGCGGAAGTACTCAGCCATCGAGAGGGCCGAGAGAGCGACACGGAGACGGGCACCTGGAGGCTCATTCATCTGGCCATAAACGAGAGCCACTTTGGAGCCGGGCTCAGTGATGTAACCGCCCTGCTCGTTGCGCACGATGTCATGGCCGTTCTTCTTCACTTTGATAACATCGGACTCGATCATTTCATGATACAAGTCATTGCCTTCGCGGGTGCGCTCGCCCACGCCAGCGAAGACGGAGAAACCACCGTGTCCCTTGGCGATGTTGTTGATGAGTTCCATGATGACGACGGTCTTGCCGACGCCAGCACCACCGAAGGCACCGACTTTGCCGCCCTTGGTGAAGGGGCAAATAAGGTCGATGACCTTAATGCCTGTTTCGAGAATCTGAGCGGAAGGATTTTGATCGACGAGCGGAGGCGCAGGGCGATGAATCGGGTAGCGCTTCGTCGTGGCAGGAGCGGGTTGGTCATCCACAGCGTCGCCCGTGACATTGAAGATACGACCGAGGACTTCTTCGCCCACAGGAACCGTGATCGCAGCGCCAGTATCGACAGCATCCATGCCGCGCTTCAGACCTTCAGTGGAGATCATGGCGACCGAACGCACCCAGCCATCGCCGAGGTGGGATTGCACTTCGCAAACGAGACGCTGGGTCTTGCCTGCGACCGTGAAGTTGATCTCAAGTGCGTTGTAGATAGCTGGCAAATTGCCAGTTGCTGAGAAATCCACGTCCACCACGGGACCGATGACTTGGACGATTTTGCCGATGTTGCTCATACAGGAGTTGTTAGTTGAAAGTTAAAGGTTGATGGCGTGAAAGCTTATTCGAGAGCCATCTTCGCGGTGGTGATTTCGAGGAGTTCGTTGGTGATCGCAGCCTGACGCAGCTTGTTGTATTCAAGGTTCAAATCCTTGAGCATTTGCTTGGCGTTGTCGGTGGCGTTCTTCATGGACACCATGCGGCTGGAGTGCTCAGAAGCGCGGGATTCCATGAGCATCTGATACAGCGTGTTGTTCACATACTGCGGCAGGATGGAGGCAAAGACGGATTCTGAGCTTGGCTCAAAGGTGTACTGCGGCACATCGGTGCTCGTTTCGCCGACGACCATGGCGCTGCCCATGCCTTCAAAGCTGCGCTTGCCACCAAGGGTGACTTTGCTCACAGGAAGGAGTGCTTCGACGGTCGGAACAACGGTGACGGTGTTGACGAAGTTATTGAAGGCGACCAACACCTTGCTGTATTCACCCGTGAGGAACTTATCCTGCACGAACTTACCGACACTGCGCAATTCAGGGAACTTAGCGGGGTCTTTGATGGGGAAGTCAGCAATAAGCGTCTTGCGCAGGCGAGACAAAGCCTGAGTAGCTTTGCGGCCAATCGTCACATACTCAGCTTCGCCCTGCACATTGGTCGCAAGCAGCTTCTTGAATAAGTTGGTATTGAAGGCACCGCAAAGGCCTTTGTCGCTGGCGATAACGAGAACAAGTGTCTTGCTGCCTTTGCCTTCGGAAAAGAAAGGATGCGCGGAATCTTCAGCACTCTCTTTGAGGCTGACGAGAATCTTGTTCATCAAGTCGGCATAGGCTCGGCCATTGTTGGCTTGATCCTGTGCCTTCTTCATCTTCGCGGCCGCGACCAACTGCATGGCCTTGGTGATCTGGGCCGTGTTTTTGACCGACTTGATGCGTCGGCGAATGTCGCGAGTGGATGCCATTTGGTGCTAAAGGGCGAGTATCTGTGAGCGGGGCGAATCGAACTTACTTCCAGCTCGATTTGAAATCAGCGAGCGAGGTCTTGATTTCGTCTTCCGACTTATCAATGGCTTTTTCGTTGCCAATCTGTTCGAGGAGGGCGGCTTTGCGGGTGGAGAAATACTCTTCCATCTTGCCTTGGCATTCCTTGATGCGATCCACAGCGACGTCATCGAAGTAACCTTTCTGCATAGCGTAGAGGCTGACGACCATGATCGGCAAGCTCTTGGGCTGATACTGCTGCTGCTTGAAGAGTTCCACAATGCGAGCACCACGGTCGAGCTTCGCTTTGGTGGCAGCGTCGAGGTCGGAACCGAACTGCGCAAAGGCAGCGAGTTCGCGGAACTGAGCGAGGTCGAGCTTAGTTGTGCCAGCGACCTTTTTGATGGCCTTGGTCTGTGCGGCGGAACCGACGCGGGAGACGGAGAGACCGACAGAAATAGCAGGGCGGATGCCTTGGTAGAAAAGATCGGTTTCGAGGAAAATCTGGCCGTCAGTGATGGAGATCACGTTGGTTGGAATGTATGCCGATACGTCGCCAGCTTGCGTCTCGATGATCGGCAGCGCAGTGAGCGAGCCACCACCGTAGTTTTCATTCACGCGAGCAGAGCGTTCGAGCAAGCGGCTGTGGAGATAGAAAACATCGCCAGGATAGGCTTCACGGCCGGAAGGACGCTTCAGCACGAGGGAGACTTGGCGGTAGGCAACGGCTTGCTTGGAAAGGTCATCAAAAACGATGAGGGCATCTTGGCCTTGATCCATGAACCATTCGCCGATGGAGCAACCTGTGTAGGGAGCGAGGTATTGATTCACGGCGCTATCAGAAGCCGAAGCGCTGACGATGACGGTGTATTCCATCGCACCAGCGTCTTCGAGCGTCTTGACGACACGAGCGACGTTGGACTGCTTCTGGCCGATGGCGACGTAGATACAATAGAGGGGCTTGTGGCCAGCGAGCTTACCTTGTTCAGCGGCTTTGTTCTGGTTGGCCTGGGAGATGATGGTGTCCACCGCGATGGTGGTCTTGCCCGTGGAGCGGTCACCGATGATCAATTCGCGCTGGCCGCGGCCAATCGGGATCATGGCGTCGATGGACATGATGCCCGTCTGCACAGGCACGCTGACCGACTTACGGGTGATGATGCCGGGTGCGAGCTTTTCGACGGGATAATGAGCATCCGCTTTAATCGGGCCTTTGCCATCAATGGGCTCACCGAGGGTGTTAACGACGCGACCCAGGAGAGCTTTGCCGACAGGAACGGAGAGCAGACGACCGGTGGTTTTGACTTCGTCGCCAGCTTTGATGCCTTCGCCGGAACCAAGGAGCACGCAGCCGACTTCGGTTTCTTCAAGGTTGAGCGCGAGGCCGAAAACGCCGCCTGGGAACTCGACCATTTCGTTGAGCATGACGTCGCTCAAGCCTTCGACTTTGGCTGCGCCGTCGCCAATCGTGCGGACGATGCCGACGTTGGATTTTGTGACGGCGGTCTTCAGACCGGCGATTTGGGATTCGATCTCCTGGAGGATGTTGCTCATGATACTGGGCTCTTGGACTTGATGATTAAAGGGTTAGGCGAGTGAGGCTTGCAGGGCTTCGAGACGTGCTTTGACGCTGCCGTCCCACACGTCGCTGCCGATCTTGACGCGGATGCCACCGAGCAGCTCCGGCTTGACGCTGAATTCGAGTGTGATCTGACGACCATACTTCTTGGCGAGACCTATTTCGAGTTGATGACGGTTAGCGCTATCGAGTTCTGTGGCGCTCTCGACGACAGCGCGGGCGCTCTCGAGTTCAGCAGCAACGAGGCCACGGAAGCTTTCAAGGATGGCGAGGAAGTCGCGAGGCTTTGCGGCAGCGACTTTGCTGACCACGGCACGAACGCGAGATTCATCCAGCCGCCCATTCACAAGGCAAGCCTTGAGGAGTTGGCGGGAGGAGCGACGTGCTTCCTTGGTGATCTTCATGGGGAGAGGGAGCGAATGACGAACTAGGCAGAAACTTGTGTGGAAGTCTCGCGGTTGATGCGGGCTTGGTCTTCGGTGTTGAGCACCTTGCCAGTGACGCGCGAGGTGGCTTCGGAAACCATGCGGCCAAACTCACGCTTCAATTGCGACATGAGTTGCTCGTGTTCGAGGGTGGCGGCTTCGCGTGCCTTGGCCATGATTTGGCCCGCTTCATGCACAGCGTCCTGAGCTTTCTTTTCAGCGAGGGACTTGGCACTATCACCCGCTTCTTTGACCATGCGTGCGGCGGCGTCATTGGCCTTGTCCACGATGGACTGCGCATTTTTTTCAGCCTCAGCCAAGTCTTTGGCGATCTTATCGAGCTTGGCTTCGCCATCAGCGATGCGTTGCTTGCGCTGCTCTAGCATGGCGAGGATGGGGCCGAAGGCTTTGGCCTTGAGCACCGCATAGACAATCCAGAAAATGATGACCTGTGCGGCGAACTTGGCGAAGTCGAGGCCGAACTGGTTGGCGAGATTTTGAAATTGGTCTGGCATGTTTGAGGAGGCGCGTGTGATTGAGCTTGAAGCAGCGGGCCGCAGATGCAGCCCGCCGCGAATCCAGCGGCTTACTTGCCGAGGATGAAGGAGAGAATGCCAAGGCCTTCTGCAAGGGCCATGGCGATAATGCCGAGGGTCAGGATGTTACCAAAGGCACCGGGATTGCGGCCCACAGCTTCAACAGCCTTGGAGCCGATGAGACCCACGCCGAGCGCTGCACCTGCGGCACCAAGGCCCATGGTGATGTTGCCACCAATGCCGGAGGCCACTGCATCTGCGTGAGGGGCGGCTGCTTGAGCCACTGTCATAAGGTCGATAATCATATTATTATTTGAGTTGGAGTTAGCGTGTTGTTTCTGTCCTCGCCCACACGTTGCGCATGGTCTCGCGGGCAAAATTTTCTAGTGATGCGCGTCTTCTTCACCATGATCGTCATGAGTGGTGGAGAGTTGGATATAAACGGCACACAGCAAGGTGAAAACGATGGCCTGAAGAAGTCCGACCAGCAGCTCCAGGAAGTAGAAAGGAAGGGGAAAGAGCACGCTGCCAATAGCGCCACCCATCGAACCCATCATGTGCAACACATGCTCACCAGCATCAACGTTGCCGAAAAGTCGGAAGGCCAGTGTGACAGGGCGCACAGCCATGGAGAAGAGTTCGATGAAACCCACGAAGAAGAAGACGATGGCCACCACTATACCCATGACGCCTTTGAGCCCACCCTTGGGGCCAAAGGTGTGGACTATGAAGCCCCACACGCCCAATTCACTGATGGTGAAGTAAAGCCAAACCAGGAAGGCCGACACCGAGAGGCCGAAGGCCATATTCAAATCCGCAGTCGCGGGACGAAGCAGTGGGTCATGAATTTCAGTCACTAGACCCACCATGCCAGCAGGCTTACCCCAGCCGATGGAGCCAACACCAGGCAGAAGACCAAACCAGTTGGAAACGAGGATGAAGATGAACAACGTGCCGAGCAGCGGGAAGGCCTTGGGGGCCATCTTCTTGCCGACAATGCCTTCGACTTGGCCGTAGAGGAACTCGATGATGAACTCGAAGAAGTTCTGCGCCTTGTGTGGCACCAGGGTCATGCCCTTGGTGGCTTTGGAGGAAAACCAGAAGATCACGCCAAGCACGATGCCCGCAACGAGCACGGAGTTGGTGATGAATTTCAGGACGCTTTGTTCGCTGAACAGTGAAGCCGCAGAGCTACTCATGGCGAGCATGTGCGGCAGAGTCAGGTGCAGTTCGGACGACAAAAACATAAGGGAAAGGGAAAGCCTTGGAGTGAGCGGGCGGCGAGTTTAGCCATTCGGGTAGAACCATCAAGCCCTATTTGTGAAATTTTTCACAAGCCTCGCGAGGCCGCTCCCCGTAAGGGATTGGCACACTTTACCGCAGCACATAATTTGCCCCTTGCGCCCGTGCCTTAGCCGGGCTTTTATCGGGTCTTCACTGGCGCGCGCAGATAGCTCAGCGGTAGAGCGGCTCGTTTACACCGAGTTGGTCGGGGGTTCGATCCCCTCTCTGCGTACCACCCGTAAAATCAAGGGTTCCAGCCCCATGAAGGGCTAAACTCCGAATAAGTCCGCCACGGGTTGCGGGTATTCATCAACGTTCACAGGTGGGGGCAAGCTCACCCTAGACGGCCAGAATGCGCCTCCTCGAACCCATCACCGACAGCCCCGCATGGGCGGAGACTCTCATCGACAGGCCGCTCTAAGGCTGGCAGCAATCAGGGGCGTCGGAAATCCCACCCTTTTTATTCCCGCCTGACGGTGACATAGAGAGCCGTGATGGCCCACACGATCACCATCCCCAACTCTGGAGCCAGCGCAACAGGCCAAGCCAGCCCCGGCGCGAAATGCCACACCTCCACCAGACCGAGCGCCCCGACCCATCCTCCAATTATCGGCAAGCAGGTTAATAGCAGTCCCACGAAATAGGAGGGAATCGACCACCATTCACAAACAGTATGAAGATACAGGCCGCAACCCTGCCAGCGCAAAATGATCGCCACCATTTCCACTATCCCGAACGCAATCCCGAGAAAATTTTTCACCCACCTATTTCAAGCCATCGCGACACCCAAGTCAACCCCTCAACCCCTCAACCCCTCAACCCCGACCCGCTCACGACCGCAGAGAACCACGCTCACCACTTTAGCGAAGCAATACCCCACCGAGTGAGTGGGGAATTACAGCCAGCCAAAATTTGCACCCCCGGCCCACCGTTGCCCAATCGCTCACGATGTAGCGAGCCCCGCCCCACCCCCGGC
>JANOAR010000124.1:0-32576 GCA_031411235.1 Verrucomicrobiota bacterium
TGCTCGAAGTCGCCTATGTGCCTGAGTTTGGCCAGGATGCGGACAAACAATCCGCGCTCAATCTCATCGACTTCATCAATCCCGACACCAGCAAGGGCTTTGAAATCTTCGGCGAGAGCGATGAAGCAGGCCGCGTGCGCGGTGGTAATGAAACCCTGCCGCAGGCCGTGCAGCGTAGCATTCAGAGCGGGGTGAAGTCTCATCTCGACCACAAGCTCGTGCGTATCGCCGAGGATGGCAGCAAGCTGAAACTCACCTTCTCCACCGAGGCCAGCGTCGTCACTCATAGCTATGAAAACGTCATTCTCGCGCTGCCCTTCACCATGCTGCGCAGCGTCGAAGGCATCTATGAGCTGAAGCTCGCGGAAGAGAAAACCCGCAGCATCAAAGAGATGGGTTTCGGCACCAACGTCAAAGTCATGTATGGCTTCACCGACAAGCCCTGGCGGCAGCCACTGGGCGGGCGCGACTTCTTCTGCAATGGCAGCGTGTACAGCGATCTGCCCTTCCAGACCGTGTGGGAGACCAGCCGCGGCCAGTCGGGTAACAGTGGCATCATCACCAACTTCATGGGCGGCTCCATCGGTGCGCAGTTCACCACGGATCGACTTGAGAAATCATTGACCGAACTGGAGACACTCTTCCCCGGCATCAAAGCCAAAGCCGATGGCAATAAAACCATGATGAACTGGCCGAGCATGAAGTTCATGAAGGCCAGCTACTCCTGCCCACTGGTGGGCCAGTACACCTGGGTCTATGAAGCCGCTGCCGAGTCCGAACTGGATGGCCATCTGCTCTTCGCGGGTGAGCATACCGACGTGGACTTCCCCGGCTATATGAATGGCGGTGTGAAGAGCGGCAATCGTGTCGCAGCAGAGTTGCTTGGGACGGCGGCGTGATCACCATGAAAGCCATCGCGAGTCTCTTCCTTATCGCAGCCGCCTTGCAAGCGGCTCCCAGCGCCGACACCCTGACCCAGCTCGGAGCCAAAGTCACCGAAGCCAGCGGAGTCATCACGCAGGTGCAGGTGAAATGTGATGCCTTCACCGAAGCTGACTTCCGTACGCTCGGTGAGTGCCACACTGTGAAGAAGCTAACCATCAGCGGGAAGACCATCACCGACAGCACGCTCGCCCTGCTGAGTGGACTCACGGAGCTAGAAGAACTCAGCACCGATGCCATCCTGATCACTGATGCAGGTTGCAAGCACTTTGCCGCTTTCACCAAACTCAAGTCGCTCGCCATGTTTCATCCGTCATTTCGTTTCGACGGCTTCACGGGCAGCGGCTTAGCGCAACTCAAGGCACTGCCCAACCTCCAGCGCCTTACCTTTGCGGGATCAACCGCTGGCGACACTGCTCTCGAAGCCATCGGCCAGCTCACGCAATTGAGAGAGTTCCGCACCTGGCACACGGCCCAAACCCAAGCTGGCAACGCCCACCTCACCAAGCTAACCCACCTCACTGCCCTACGTATCGGCCAGCGTCTCCCCAGCTATGGCAAGCCCTCATCCGCAAGTTTTGACGAGACGACTCTCGCCACCCTGGCTCAAATAAAGAGCCTCGAATCCCTCGAACTCACCGAAGCCCGGCTCACTGCGGCCATCATCCCGCATCTCAAATCCTTGCCCAAACTCGCCAAGCTAAAAATCCAAACGGTGGACATTACCGCCGCCGATGTGGAAGCCATCAAAGCAGCTCTGCCCAACGCCAAAGTTGAATGGGAACCGCTCACCGAGGCCGACCGTGAAGCTACGTTGGTCAAGAAGCTGAGGCTGTAAGCCAGGTGGGTTATACCAGTAGCTCTTTGATCACCCGCTTCTCTTCCACGCCTGTGAGTCGCTGGTCGAGGCCTTGGAATTTGAAGGTGAAGCGACTGTGGTCGATGCCCATGAGGTGGAGGATGGTGGCGTTGATCTCGTTGATGTGGACGGGGTCTTTCACCACGTTGTAGCTGAAGTCGTCGGTCTCGCCGTGGAGGATGCCGGGCTTCACGCCCGCGCCCGCCATCCACATGGTGAAGCAGCGCGGGTGGTGGTCGCGGCCATAGTTGGTCTGGGTGAGGGTGCCTTGTGAGTACACGGTGCGGCCAAATTCGCCGCCCCAGATGACGAGGGTATCATCGAGCAGGCCGCGCTGTTTCAGATCCTGCAACAGGCCCGCGCAGGGTTGATCGGTCTGCTGGCATTGGCGGCGGATGTCGGCGGGCAGATTGCCGTGCTGATCCCAGCCGCGATGCAGCAGTTGCACCACGCGTACGCCGCGCTCGATCATGCGCCGAGCCAATAAAGCACTGTGGGCGAAGGTGCCAGGGTCGCTGACTTCGGGGCCGTAGAGATCGAGCGTGGCTTTGGTTTCTTTGCTGAGGTCGGTGAGGTCGGGCACGCTGGATTGCATCCGAAAGGCCATCTCGTACTGGGCGATGCGGGTGAGCGTCTCGGGGTCGCCGAAGTGCTGGTGATTGAGGGAGTTCAGCTTGCCCAGCGCGTCGAGCATCACACGGCGGTCGGCGTTTTCCACACCGGGCGGATTTTGAATGAAGAGCACAGGATCGCCCGAGGATCGCAGGGCAACGCCCGTGTGTTTGGTGGGCAGGAAGCCGCTGCTCCACATGCGGGTGAAGAGTGCCTGTCCCCCAGCGCTGCGGGGCGTGAGGACGACGAAGGACGGTAGATCATTACTGAGGCTGCCGAGTCCATAGCTGAGCCATGAGCCGATGCTGGGCTTGCCGGGGATCTCGTTGCCCGTCATGACGAAGGTGCAAGCGGGGTCGTGATTGATGGCGGTGGTGCTGACGGATTTGATCACTGCTAGCTCATCGACAATCTTCGCTGTGTGTGGCAGCAGCTCGCTGATCCAGCGTCCGCTCTGGCCGTGTTGGGCGAACTTAAACAAGCTCGGCGCGACGGGAAAGCGAGCCTGCCCCGAGGTCATCGTCGTGATGCGCTGGCCGTTGCGGATGCTGGCAGGCAGGTCTTTATCGAAGTGCGCCTGGAGCTGCGGCTTGTAGTCCCACATGTCGAGCTGTGAGGGTGCACCGTTCATGTGCAGGTAGATGAGGCGCTTGGCCTTGGGGGCGAAATGCGGCAGCGAGGGCATTGGTGGATGCACGGCTTCGGCACTTGCTGCGGCAGCGGCATGGGCGTGATCTTGGCCGATGAGCGAAGCAAGGGCGAGGCCGCCAAGCCGAACGCCCGTGTCGCCAAAGAATTGGCGGCGTGTTTGCTGTTGGTGGTGTTCGAGGAAGGGATTCATGGCTCAGGGTAAATATCGGCTAGCGCGATCTCGCAGCCGAGTGATTCTAGCGGCACAAGATCGGTAAGCTGAGTGAAGCGATGCAGCTTCCAGCCATCCGACTTTCGGAGCACTTGTACGAGCATTTCGTCCTGAGAAACCATCACATATTCGATGAAACTCGGAAGCTGCTGATACATGAAAAACTTCTCGGCGCGATCGGTGTGCTCAGTGCTGTCGGAGAGGACTTCGATGATGAGGGAGGCATCTTCCAGGAACCTTTCACCACTGACGGGTTTGCCACAGTTCACCAGAATGTCTGGATAGTAGTGAAAGGGGCCAACGGGAATGACGATTCTAAGGCGGACGTTCTCCGAAAGGGCACGACATCCTTTTTGACGGGCAGCAGGGCCGATGCGCTCGCGAATGTTGCCGATGATTTGGTTGTGATAAACGGTCGCATCGGCCATGGCCCGCACGATGCCGTTCAGGAATTCGTGGCGATGAGAAGCCTTCATCTCGTCCAAGAGGTAGTGCTCCTCGCTGATGGGCAGGCTATAGTTGGCAAGAGGATAGGCGATGGCGGGCATGGCAGGCATGGCGAGAGACTAATGGTTTATCAGCAGCATTCCAGGCAAGTTCACCTCGTCACGGCTTCATCTAAATTCATGAGCAGGTTGGCAATCATCGTCCAGGCGGCGAGTTCGCTGGCATTCACGTTGGGGGCCGCTTTTGAATCACCATATGCGATCAGCTTTTGTGCCGCGTCAGCGTTGGCGGCGTAGCGGGTGTTGTGTTGCTTCAGGGCTTCTTCAACGATGACGTATTCCTGGGCGGTGGGATAACGGCTGAGCACGGTGCGGTAGGCGAAGCGCAGCTTGTCCGTCGCTGTTGTGCCGCCTTCGAGGAGGATGCGTTGGGCGAGGTTGCGCGAGGCTTCGACGTGCTGGATGTCGTTCATCAGCACGAGTGCTTGCAGCGGGGTGTTGCTGCGCTCGCGGCGCAGGCATGAGGCCTCGCGAGCGGGCGCGTCAAAGGTGGTCATGGCGGGCGGCGGTGCCGTGCGCTTCCAGAAGGTGTAGAGGCTGCGTCGATAGAGGGCGATGCCGTCGTCGCGCTTGTAGGTGGCGGTGTTGCTGCCCGAGAAGCCCACGGGCTCCCAGATGCGCTCGGGTTGATAAGGGCGCACGCCTTTGCCTCCGAGTTGTAAATTGATGAGGCCGGACATGTAGAGGGCGCTGTCGCGAATGACTTCGGCATCAAGACGAAAGCGTGGGCCGTGAGCGAGCAGACAGTTCTCGGGATCGGCGGCGATCAAGCTGGGCGTGGTGGCAGACGATTGGCGGTAGGTGTCGCTCATGACGATCATGCGCACGAGTTGCTTCACATCCCAGCCCTGTTCGCGGAAGGTGACGGCGAGCCAATCGAGCAGCTCGGGGTGACTGGGGGGCTCGCCTTGGGAGCCGAAGTCGTTGGCAGTTTTCACCAAACCGGTGCCGAAAAATTGCTGCCAAAAACGATTCACTGCGACGCGTGCAGTCAGCGGTTGCTGCGGCGATACGATCCACTGCGCGAGGTCGAGGCGATCATAGTTCGGCTTGGTCGGCAGCGGTGGGAAGACGGCAGGCGTGCGCCGCGTGACCTTGTCGCCGGGCTTGTCGTATTGCCCACGCTGCATGATGAAGGCATCGCGCTCCTTGGGCAGGTCGGCCATGACGAAGGTGGCGGGGATGGTGTCGGCGAGGGTTTTCTTCTTGGCTTCAAGCGCGAGCCGCTCGCTGCGTACGTTGCCGATGATGTCGCGAGCCCCTTGGTATTGATTCTCGAACCACCAGTCTTTGAGCCGCTTCACATCGGCCTCGGGCCACTCGGCGGGCTTCTTGCCACGCACGAGCGTGAGTAAATCGTTGGGCAGCCCTTCAACGCGTTTGCCTTGGTTTTTATCAGTCCAGATCTTCCACGACCAATGCTGATCTTCGGCGGGATTGACATGGGATTTGATGCTCATGCGATCCCAGAAGACGGTGCCATCGAATTGAGTGAAAGCATAACCCGTGACCTTCATGCCCGGCTTTAAGCGCAGGCGCTCGATGGGGACAATCAGCTCGATCCATTTGCCAGCTTCGGGCAGTTTACCCATCATCACGCGCTCGGCTGTGCGTGCTTTGCCAAAGGGGATGGCATCCTCTGCGCCCCAGACGGCGCGGTGATTCCAGCCGCCGACGTGATACTGCAACATGACGGCCTTGGGCGGGTTGGCGGGGTCGAGGTAGCACCACGCGGCGATGCGGCCATTGGGTGGAATGTCGAAGGACGCACCGCCTGCGAAGTAATCCTGTGCCACACCTTTGGCCGTGCGCTTGAGTGCGGTCTTACCGTCATGCACTTGGCCTGTGGCAGCGGTTACAAAGGTGGTGGGCTCGCCTGCGGACTCAGCTTTCACGCCTGCGGGGAAGGCATCGTCGAACCACACAACTTCGCTGGTTTGCGGCGGTGGTGGTGGATTCAGCGTGGCGGGGTCGGTGTAGCTGATCGCGGCGATGGTGTTGTGTATCTTGCTTTGCGTCGCGGTGATCTGTTGGTCGTAGTCGTCGATCTGCTTTTTTTGAGCCGGTGACGAGAGCTGTAAAATGGGCGGGGTGAGCAGGATGTTGCCATCCATCGCCGGATCGGCGGTGCTGTAAAAGAAGGCATACATCGAATAGAAATCGCGCTGGGTGATGGGGTCGAACTTGTGATCATGGCACACAGCGCAGCCAGCGGTGAGGCCCATCCACACGGCCATCGTGGTGTCGGCGCGATCCACAGCGTAGCGGAAAAGCCATTCTTCATTGATGGCACCGCCCTCGCTGGTGGTGACGTTGCAGCGATTGAATCCAGAGGCGATTTGTTGCTCGCGCGTGGCATTGGGCAAGAGGTCGCCCGCGAGCTGCCAGACGGTGAATTGATCATAAGATTGGTTGTTGTTAAACGCACTCACGACCCAGTCGCGGTAGGGCCAGATGCTGCGCTCGTTATCAAGATGCAGACCGTGGGTGTCGCCATAACGCGCGGCGTCGAGCCAGTAACGCGCCATGTTCTCGCCGTAGCGTGTGGAGTGCAGCAAGCGATCCACAACGCGCTGGTAGGCCGCTTCGTCGTGGTCAGCGAGGAAGGCATCGACCTCGGCAGGCGTCGGTGGCAGGCCGGTAAGATCCAGCGTGACGCGACGGATGAGCTGCTCCTTCGACGCAGGCTGTGAGGGCGTGAGATGGTGCTCGGCGAGCTTGGCGCGGATGAAGGCGTCGATGGCTTGGGTGCTTGGGATTGCTCCCTGCGGCACGCGGGGCTTCACAGGTGCCTCGAATGACCAGTGCTTTTGATACTTCGCGCCCTGCTCGATCCAGCGCTGGAGGATAGCCTTCTCCGCAGCGGAGAGGGACTTGTACGACTTCACCGGCGGCATCAAATCATCGTTGTCGCTGGTGATGATGCGTTGCCATGCCTCGCTCTGTTTTAAATCGCCAGGGACGATAGCACGCACGCCTTCGATGGCCGCCGTCGCGCCATCGAGCGTGTCGATGCGGCGGTCAGCCTTGCGTTGTTTTGGGTCAAACCCATGACAGGCAAAACATTTGTCCGAGAGGATGGGCCGCACATCGCGATTGTAATCAACCGTCTCGGGCAAGTTCGGCTCGGCTGCGAGTGCCAGCGAGGCTGTGGTAAAAAAAGCGAAGAGAATGAAGCGCTGCATGTCTGGTGAAGGATTCGTGAAGGGCGTGCCATCCCCGAACGTCGCGAGTCACCCGCTTCATGCGTTCTCAAGTACCTTCGAGAGCTATAAGCTTGGCCCAAATTGGACTTCCCCACTGAGCACGGGAGAGGTGGACAAGGTTTGGCCGGGCTGGGGAATCTGGGGCATGAGGAAGTAGCCACCGCTGAGGTAGGTGCCGCCTTGGCGGACGATGGTGCCTTGGTAGCTGGCGGTGCGATTGAGCTTGGGATCGGGATTGAGGACGGTGAGTTTGCCGCTGAACTGACCTGCGGGTTTGATGGTGAGGGCGAAGGAGATTTTGTTGGGGTTATCAGTGGGCAAGCTGATGGTCTGCTTGCCTGCGGTGCCAAGGTTTTGCAGGCTGAATTCGAGGTAGGGAGCCTCTTCAACACTCAGGCCACCTTCAGTGAAGCCGATGGCGGCGTTGTTGGCGTTGTTGGGCAAGTTCATGAAGACTTCACTGCCTGTGGGAGCTTTGTATTTGCCACCCGTGACGGCGAGGAAGATCGGGCTGAAGCCTGCGCGGTAGGCCATGTCTTTGCTGGTGGCGAGGGCCGCGCCTTTGCTCCAACTGAGGGCGGCGTCAAAGGTATTATCGGCCCCGATGGTACCTGTGAGGGTGATGGCAGGGGTGCTCAACGGCGAGGCAGCGAGGCTGCCAGTGCCGCCAAAAAGGGCGAAGAGACCAGGGATTTGCCCAGCAGGGCCAGTGTGGCTGGCGATGCTGAAGGCGAGTCCATCGGCGGTTTTGCCCGCGACGGTGAGCTAGCCATCGGCGGCGACGGTGAAGGCTCCGAAGCCGTTGCCCTGGGGAGTTTGGGAATCGCCAGTGTGTGGGAGGTCGATGTCGAGGAAGAAGGTGTAGTCGCCGCTGTAACCGAGCGTGGTGGTTGGAGTGCCAGCACTCCAGGGGTTGCGGTAGCCTTCGATGTCGGCGGTGCTGGCGGTGAGGGGCTCCGTCAAGGTCGCGCTGAGGGTGTTGGAGGTGGGCATGCCAGTCGTGACGTCGAGGGTGAAGGCGACAGTGAGTGGGAGTGTATTTTTGCGGGCGAAGCTGACGGTGGCTCCAACTCCGGTGACAGCGGTGCCGTTGTTGGTGGCGACGAGTTGGCCAGTGGCGCTGCCACTGAAGCTGCCGAGCGTGAGCTTGGCGGTGTAGGCTCCAAGCCCTGTGGTGGTGAGGTCGAAGCGCCCGCCGAGGTTGTTGGTAGCCGTGCTGCGCTCGATGACGGCAGCGTAGATGCCGACATCGTTGTCGGGCAGGCCAAGTATGGTCAGGCTGGCGATGATGCTGTTGGCGGGCTGGCTTGTGCCAAGAGGATTCTTGGCGGTAATGCTGACGGTCTTGGTCACGGCTGTGGTGACTTTTCCACTGATAAGCCCGGTGCTGGCGTTGATGCTGAGGCCAGGGGGCAGACCGTTGGCGAGGAAGGTCTGTGGAGCGCGGTCGGAGGGCATGTTATCGGTGAAGAGCACCTGATAAGTATAGGGGGTGCCGACGACACCGGTGGGTAGGGTAGCGGTAGTGACGAGCTGCGGCACATAGCTGGGCACCGCGAGGGTGATGGTGCCCGTGTTGAGAGTGAGTAATGGGGAGCCAGTGACGGTGAGCTTGCAATGGTAGCTACCGATGTCGCCGGTGCTGACGGTGGTGATTTTGACTGACTTGGAAGCGGCTCCGACGATGTGCGGTGGGGCGTCAGGCAGGAGCGAGGCGTCTTTGTTCCACTCGTAGATAAACGTGGTGCCAGCGGGGCCGGCGGCGCTGGCGGTGAAGGTGGTGCTGGCGGTGTTGTTGGCGAGGACGAGGTTCTTCGGCGTGGTATCGACGACGAAGAGATTGCCTGCGGCGCTGAGCACGGTGTTGAGGACGTTTTTCACCTCGACGGTATAGGCGGCGGCGCTGGTGAGGGTGACGTTGCTGAGGGTTAAGGTGCTGCCTGTGGCTCCGGTGATAGTGGCACCGTTCTTTTTCCACTGGTAGGTGAGGTTGCTGCCGGTGGCGACGACGTTGAAGCTGAGGCTGCCACCGAGGGCGACGATCTGCGAAGCGGGCGGGGTGGTGATGCCGGGGGCTTGGTCGTCATCGGTGAGGGTGATGGTGTGGAGGCTGGGGCTGCCGAGGCCAGGGGCTCCGCTGCCGACGGGGGCGAGCAGGGTGAGGGTGATGGTTTCATCGGGCTCGTCGGTGGTATCGGAATAGATGGGGATGCTGATGAGGCCGCTGAGTTGGCCGGGCATGAATTCAATGACGCCAGAGGGGGCCGTGTAGTCAGCCAAAGCACCTGCGGTGGCGCTGCCGCCGAGGGTGTAGGGGACGCCGAAGAAGGTGGTGGCGGGGGTGTTGAGCGTGAGGGCGACATTGGCGACGCCAGCGCTTTCCGAAACCGTGCTGGAGGCGAGGCTGAAGGCGAGCGTGGCGCTGGGGGGGGCTCCTGGCGTGGTGAAGATGTGTCGCTGACTGGTGCCTGTGCCTGCCTCGCTGGTGGCGGTGGCTTGGGCGATGTAGGTGACGCCAGGGGTCAGTCCGGTAGCGCTGAGGGTGAGGGGGAGGAGACTGCTGCCGGAGACGGGGCTGGGGCCGTCGAGGTCGGTGGTGCTGCCGCCCGTGATGGCTTGGTAGCTGATGGTGTAGGTGGTTTCAAACTCATTGGGCTGGAGCACGATACTGAGATCCGCAGACGTGCCAGTGAGGTTGGCGTGGGCAAGTTCGACGATCCTGGGGGTGTGGACTGTGGAGATGACCCAGAGGTCGTTGTTGGTGCTGGTGCCGTTGGCTCCGCCGAGGAGGTAAAGTTTGCCTTTTCCATCGATGAAGGTTGATCCGCCGCGACGGGCACCGGGCGTGGTGTTGCTGGCGGAGGTGCCGTCGATACCATAGACGCTGGGGGCGTTCGGGGTGCTAGCACCTTTCATCCATGTCCAAGTGTTGCTGCCTGACTCGTAGCGCCAGAGGTCATTCATGGGGCCTGTGCCCTGGCCACCGAAGACCCAGGCGTCGCCTTTGGAATCGAGCCAGGATACGGCTCCGGCGCGGGCTCCGGGTTGGCTGGTGGGGGATGGTAAGGCGAGCGTGCCGTAGATGCCGGGGGCGGCGAGGGTGTTGGTGCCGCGCAGCCATGTCCATGAGCCAACGATGGGGTTGTAGGCCCAGAGGTCATTGAGGTTGCCTGCTTTGGTGCCGGTAGCAGGGAGGCCGCCGCCGCCGTAGAGGTAGAGTAGGCCGTCAATGCCTGTCCAGGTAGTGGCGAAGCTGCGTGCGCCGGGTTGGGCGCTGCCAGAGGGGGTGCCTAGGAGACCGTAGCTGCCTGCGGTGTTGATGCCGCCGGGGCCGCGCACCCAGCTCCAGATTTTTGTCGCGGGGTCGTAGCGCCAGAGGTCATTGAGGGCTCCGGTGGTGGTGCCGCTGCCGACGGGGCGACCACTGCCGCCAAAGAGATACAACTTGCCAGTAGCATCCACCCAAGCAGCTGCGCCAGTGCGAGCGCCGGGGGTGGCGGTGCTGGGCGCGGTGCCTTGGTTGCCATCATTGCCATTGACGTTGAGGGCTTGGCTGCCTTTGAGCCACGTCCATTCGTTGGTGCCTGGATCATAGCTCCAGAGGTCGTTGAGCAGGCCGATGTCCTTGGCGCTGGCGTTGCGCCCGCTGCCACCGAAGAGGTAAAGTTTGCCATCCTGGCCGAGCCAAGTGACGCCACCGCTGCGGGCACCGGGAAGGTTGGCGGTGCTGGCGATGCCTTGGGCTCCGTAGCGGGCGGGGCTGTTGGTGGTATTGGTGCCACCGACCCATGTCCAGAGTCCTGTGCTATCATTTTTCCAGAGATCGCTGAGCAGGCCGCTGGCAGTGCCAGTGGCGATGCCGCTGCCACCGAAGACCCAGAAGGTGCCGTCGCTATCCGTCCAGGATGCGGCATCGGTGCGAGCACCGGGGGTGTTTAGCTCGTTGCTGGTGCCGAGGGTGCCGTAGATGCCGGGTTTTTTAGGCAGCTTGGCACCGCCGATCCAGGCCCAGTCCGGTGGCCGCTCGGTGACGATGAGGGTGATGGTCGCGGGGTTGGAGAGGGCGGTGCCGTTGTCGGCTTGGAAGGTAAAGCTGTCGATGCCGATGAAGTCGGGATTGGGGTTGTAGTAGAAGGTGCCATCGGGCAGGACGGAGACATCGCCATTCTCAGCAGGTTGGTCGAGCTGGTAGGTCAGGGGCAGGCTGTTGGGCTCGGTGGCGGAGAGAGTGCCTGTGATGAGATCATCACGCACGCCAGTGAAGGTGGCATTATTGGCGACGGCAGCGCCGATGACGATCGTGATCGTGGCGATGTTGGAGTCAGTGCCGCCGTCGTTGACCTTGAAGGTGAAGCTGGCGGTGCCTGCGTAGCCCGTGACTGGATTAAACGTCCACGCGCCTGCGGGAGACAGTGTGGCAGTGCCATGGGCGGGAAGCGGATCGGTGAGCTTGGTGAAAGTAATACTGTCGCCATCGGGATCACTGGCGCTTGCTTGGCCATTGGCTGCGGTGTCGAGACTTGTCCAAGCCGAGCTGTTACTCGCCACAGGGGCATCGGGCGTGCCCGTGAGGGAAAGGGTGAAGAGCGCTGGCGTGGAGGTGCCAGCGGCATTGGTAGCTGTGAAGGTGAAGCTGTCGGAGCCGACGTAGTTGGACTCTGGTGTGTAGGTGTAGGCTCCGTTGCCAGCGAGGTTGAGTTCGCCGTGGCTGGGGTAGTCCTCAACATCGTAGGAGACGATGGCGTCACCCTCGGGATCGGTGGCGGAGACGTTGCCGACGATGTCGGTATCCTCGGGGCCGGAGGCGCTGCCTGCGGTGGCGACGGGGGCGTCATTCACGGCGGTGATGGTGAGGGCGAAGGCGACGGGAGGCGATGTGGCGACGCCATCGGTGGCGGCAAACATGAAGCTGTCGAGGCCGACATAGTTGGCTGCTGGGGTGTAAGTCCAAACGCCACTGCCGAAGGCGAGGCTGCCGTGGCTGGGCATGGCGGTGATGGTGTAGGTGATCGCTTCTTTATCCCCATCGCTGCCCTTCAGGGCGAGCACGGTGGGGGTGTCTTCGGCGAGTTTGGCAGAGCCTGCGGTGGCGATGGGCGTGGTGTTGGGCGTATTGAATGTGAGCACGCCGCTGGCGACCTTGCCCGCTGCATTTTCGACCATGAGTCGGAAGGAATAAGTGGCGTGGGGTAGCAAGCCAGTGAGGGCCGAGGTCATGACTTTGGTGGCGGTCGTAGCGGTGATGCTGGTCTTTGCCGTGCTGCTGCCGAATGAGGCTGATGGGCCGTATTCAAACCATGCCTGGGAGGCGAGTCCACTGGTGGTGGCGACGCCGTTGAGTGTGGCCTTGCCGGGCAGCACGTTGGTGGCGGCGCTGATGGAGGACAACGGCAAGCCCGCGACTGTGCCCGCAGCGCTGAAGGTGGAGATGCCGCCAGCCACAGCGGGGCCGCTGGCGTTCTGTGCGACGATGCGGAAAAAATGCGTCGCACTGCCGCCCGGAAGATTGCCCACGGGAGCGCTGATTGACTGCGTGGCAAAGGTATTGGCGAGGGTGACGACGGGTGTCGATAGTCCCAGGGCATTGGTTGTGCCCCATTCGATCCACGCGGTGGTGGTGAGGCCACCTGGGGTCACATCGCCATGCAAGGTGGCACTGGCGGCGGTGACGAGTGTGGCAGGTTGTGTCGTGACAACCGGTGCGGCACCGATGATGGGCTGCGCTGTTGCGGGGCCCAGGTTGTAGTTGGCCAGGACTTGTGCGGCGGTGAGTGCGCCGCCGTGGAGACGCATAGTATTGACGAATCCAGAGAAGCCGTTGCTGCCAAAGACCAACGCTCCCGAGGCATCGCGGGCGGCACCGAGCAGCACGGGATCACTGCGGGTGTCCAGGCCAGCGGCTTGTGGCAGGGTATTCACTTGCACGCCGTCCACATAAGTCGTCAGCGCGGTCGCCGTGGCAACGATGGCAAGGTGGTGCCAAGCCGCTGCCTGTGGTGCCGCACCGAGGGTGGCGTTCGTCCAGGTGAGGCTAGTGCCGCTGTCCAGGAGCCATGCCGAGGTGGTGCCTGCGCTCTGCAAGAGCTGCGAGGATGTGCCAGCGCCATCATCGCGCCCGAGCTGGGCGACGCTCTCGGCGGATTGGTCGAGCACGGGGTTGAGAACCCAGGTTTCGATGGTGCGGTCGCTCTTGCCAGCGATGTCGGCATCGGCATTGGCGAGGCTTTCATAAGCGCTGCTGGTGCCATCGAATTGCACACCGGGGATGCCAGTGCTGCCTGCGCTGGCCGAGAGGGTAGGGGAACCGACGGCGGCAAAGTCGCCCAGTGCTCCCCGGTTATGCCAGGTGGCGGTGCCCGCGCTGCTGTCGGTAGCGCGTAGATCCACCCAGACGATGCCCGTGCTGGCGGTGGCTGAGGGGGTGAAGACGACGTCCGCACCGTTGCTGGTGTTTGTGGCGTTTTGCGAGACGACGCGGAAGTGATACTCCACGCCTGCGGCGAGGCCCGTGATGGGGAGAGTGACGGGTGCCACGGCCCAGCCGCTGCCGACGCTGACGTGGGCGCTGGCATTATCGTAGGCAGTGCTGGTGCCGTATTCGATCCAGGCCATCGTTGCTGCGCCGCGCGGCACGACTTGGGCGTTTAAGGTCGCGCTGCTGGCGGTGATGGCCGATGCGCCGAGGGTCGTTGCGAGCGGCGTGGTCGCTGCGGTAGTGGCGGGGCCAAAATTAAAATTGGTGAGCACGTTCGCCGCAGAGAGCAGCCCACCGTGGATGCGCACGGTGTTGATGTAGCCGTTGAATGAGAGAGCCTTGGCGACGCCCGTGCTATTGAAGGAGTAGCCGAGGGCGATGGGGTCGAGCGTGGTGGCGAGATTGGTCGCGAGTTTTTTCGAGGCTTTCTTGACGCCATCGACATAGAAGGTGGCATTGAGCGCACCGTCGTAGGTATAGACGAAGTGATGCCACGCCGCGACGCTTGTCGCCACGGTGCCCACAAGGTCGTCCGCGCCATGCTGTGTGCCGCCTAGGCCATCATCGCGCAGCACCGTCGCCGTGTGGGTGCCATCGCGTCCGAGCGAGATGAGTTCGTCACTGTCGCCGTGGCCGGGGTTATAGGCCCAGACTTCGATACTGCGGCTGTCATTGCCTGTGATGTCTGCCGTGGCTGCGGGGCCAGTATAGGCGGCGAGAGCGTCGTCAAAGCTGACGCCGGGAATGGCGGTGTTGGCCACGTTTGGATCAAGCGCCGCAGGGCTGGGAACGCCACTGCGTGCGAAATTGCCAAGCGTGCCTTGGTTCGTCCAGGTAGCGGTGCCTGCACTGGGGTTCTTGGCAAGGAGGTTCACAAACAGTTCACCCGCGACGACCTGTGGGATCGCGGCGACCACCATGTCGGCTCCGACGACGCTGCCGAGCGAGGTCGTGGCATTGAAGCGGTAGTGGTAAATCGTGCCTTCAACGAGGCCGGTGATGGGGGCTGTGACCGTCACGGGGACGGTGCTGGCGACGACGCCCTGCTGCGGGGTGACGTTGCCGTAGGCGTTGGTAAGGCCCCACTCGAACCACACGACAGCGTTGAGGCGATTCGGATTCACCGAGCCCACTAGCGTGGCGCTGCTGGCATCGTGAATCGTGGAGGCTAGGGTAGATCCCGTTGGCGCGGCGGCGGTGCGGATGGTGCGAGTGATGCCACGCGAGGTTCCTTGGGCATTACTCGCGACGGTGCGGTAGTAGTAGGTACCGGGATAAGTCAGACCGCTGATCGTGGCATCGGTGAGGGTGACCAAGGCGTGACCCGTGCCGATGGCTTGCGTGGCGGTGGCATTGGGGAAAGAGGTCGCGCTGGTGCCCCACTCAAAGTAAGCATTGGTGCCAGTAGCCACGCCATTAGCGACGGCCTTGCCGCGCAGTGTGGCGGTGATGCCGGGGAGGTTGCCTACGGGGTCGGTGATGGCCTCGGGCATGGCGAGGTCGGTGATGGTGATGGTGTGGGTGTCGTTCACGCCAATGTCCACTCCGAGGTTGTTAAACAAGGTCACAGTGACGGTTTCATTGCCCTCAGGGAAGGAGTCGGGTGTGGTCGTCAGCGTGATGTTTCGGGTCGTGGTGGCGATTTGGTAGGTGAGCCTGCCTGATGCCAGAGTGTAATCCACGCCCAGCCCATTGGCCGAGCCGCCAGTGACTTGGTAATCCACCGTCACTGCCCCGGCGCGTGTGCCCGTGATGGGAACGGCAATGGTGTGGGTGGTGGCGGCTGCGCCTGTGCGCTCATTCACGGTGCTCGTGGTGGCACCGAACTGCACCGACGCAGCGGGCACGATGGCATCATTGTCATCTATCTGCGCCGTGGCACTGGCTGCGCCTGCACCAAAGGCTCCACTGTTCCCCAGCGTGGCGATGATGGTCTCGGTGCCTTCCCCCACGGAGTCATTGATGAGGCTGACGGTGATGAAAACACCTGCTGAGCCCACAGGGATACTCAGTGGCGAGGCTGTCGCGGTGAAGTCCGTGGCGACGGTCGCTGTGCCTGAGAAAGTAAAGGGCACTGAGAGCGCATTCGTCGTCGCGCCAGAACGGCCCACGTAGAACTGGAACGTGCCGCTGTTTTCCGCGATGGGAGAAAAGTCAGAGGACTGGTCGGCGAGGGAAATATCTACCGTCGGTTGGTCGCCATCCATGATGCCGACGAAGGCGGAGGTTTCGCGCCCGAGGCGGTAGCCTGCGCCAGCAGTCAGAGTGGCGATAAGGGTTTCGATGTCTTCTTGCAAGGCATCATTGGTGACGTCGATTTGCACCGTGATGTCGGTATCAGTGGCAGTGAAATCAACGGTCGTGGGCAAATTGGTAACGTCGGCGTTGGCCCCTGCTCGGCTGGCGGTACCAGTGAAAGTAATGTTGACCGAGGCAGCAGGGCCAGCCTGGGCGCGTGAGACACGGAATACACCTCGCTGTGTGATAGCCGTGGTCGGTTCGACCAGTCTGCCGCCGCCGATGGGCATTGCGCGAATGGTGAACTCCGAGGTGTCGTTATCGGTGATCGTCACCGTGGCACTGCCAGGGGCGGTGATGGCATAGGAGTCATCGGTGGCGAGGCGGCAGATCACGGTCTGATCCGCCTCGTCGATGCTGTCGTCAAAGGGGTGAATGTCGATGTCCACGCTCAGCTCATGGGCGGGGATCACCGCAGAACCATCGACTCGGCGGTAGTCGGTACCTTGCAGCGCGGTGCCACCCAGAGAGAACTGCACGGTCAGTGGCAGGCTCAAATCCTTGGCAACGCGGGTGATGGTGAATTTGCCAGGATTGCTCGCTGCCTCAGCAGCAGCGGCATCGGTGGCGACGATGGTGAGCACGGGCTGGTCGTTATCGGTGATGTAGAATTGCCCGGAGCGCTGTTGCGTATCGCGCTCGTAGTTAGAGGAAGTCGCCAGCGACACGGTGCCGAATTCCGTGCCCTCGGCGAAGATGTCATCAAAGGCTATGAGCGTGAATGTGGTGCTTGTTGAACCTGCGGGGATAGTGACAGAAGTCGGGCCACTGATGTCCGGCCCGAGCGCAGCGACGCCAGAGTAGGTGAGGTTTACCGTCAGATCGGCAGCGAGCTGGGCAGGAGTCGAGCCATCGCGCCGTAGGATCATCGAGGCGGTGTCCCCCGCTTCGCTGGAGCTGGGTTCTGCGGCTAGCAAGGCCACAACGGGATTAGTGCTATCACTGTCGGCGATGGGGATGGTAATGGTCTTTGGCCCGATCCGGGTGAAGCCCGGCATGGCATCGGGCAACTCGATCACCGCATACTCTTCACCTTCGGCAAAGGCATCATTAACAGCGGTGAGAACGATGGTGATCGTGCTTTGTGCGGCGGCAAAGCGGAAGGTGAGCAAGCCACCCGCAGCAGCAGGAGCGACATAGAGGGCAGGAGTCATCGTGTAGTCGGTATTGCGGATGGCGGTGCCAGTGGAGCCTGTGAGGAAAGGTACATCTAAGACCCCCGTCGTTGGCCCGCTGCGGACGAGGGTGATGGTGGCGGTATTTCCACCTGTCTCAGCGGCCACGCCATCGACGATGGTGACGGTGAGTATGTTGCCCGTAGGGCCCGCGCCCGCCTGGAAATCGCGTCCTGTTGAGTCCACCGCAACGGTAAGGGGATTGGGGAAGTTGGGCGAAAAAGCGAACGGCGGCATGTGCGGGATGATGGTGATATTTCCAGTGGGCACATTGGTGAGCGTGTAGAGGCCATTGGAATCCGTGATGGCATAACGGAAGGCCGCGACATTGGGCTGCGCTGTGGCAGCGATGAGCGCGCGATTGGCGACGTAGAGGCCTTCGATGGGCGCGTCGAGCGCGTCGGTGATGGTGCCCGAGATAGTGAAATTGGTGCCGCCCGTGCCTACGGTGATGAGGATGCCACGGGTGGTACGTTTGCCCTTCATATCACTGGCGGTGCAGAGCACGCGGTACTTGCCGTCCAGTGACCAGGATTTGGCTTGGGTGCGCAAGCCGTCGGTGGAGAAGGTGCCATCACCGAAGTCCCAGGAATAAGCGACGGCATCGCCATTGGGGTCGCTCGCTGCTCCTGTGAAATTCACCGCTACACCCACTGCGGGAGTCGATGTGCTGGCGATCAATGACAAGGTTGGCGCTAGATTGCCAGGGAATGGACCTTTGTTGATCACGGCATCAATGTAAGGCGGTACGGTCGCGCCTTTTAGAATGGGGGTAATGTGCAGGTCGATGTCGGGATCGGAGAAAGTACGGCCCACGGCGATGGCGGCATCATCGCGCGTATCGGCCACACTGCCGGAGCCCGGTGTGGTGTCGATGAGTTGGGCACCGCGATTGCTGCCATAGGACGTGTTATCCACGTTGTAGCCCCAGGAATCCCAAGTGAGCATCAGCCCGCCGAAGAGCGCTGGCTGCGCGAACTGTTGGCGCATTTCCAGCCAGTAGTTGCGTTCGGAGTCGCGGGCTACACGCAGAGCGTAGCGCTTGCCAGCGTCAGCCTGGCCTTGGTCGGTCTGGTAGATGCGGTAGGTGCCGTTGGAGCGCACGTCATGATACTGATCGGGTGTCAGCCAGTTGATGATGGCTTTGTGCGCGGCGATGTAGTGCCCCAGCGAGCCGGAGCTGCCCATCACGTCGAAGATATTGCCATACTCATTGTTGCTGCCGGGGCCGATGCGGCTGGGGGGATTGGTCTGCCAGTAGTTCGAGTGCCACAGGCCGAGGTTGTGCCCCAGTTCATGCATGAGCACGCCCACCGAACTGCTGCGCAGGATGACCAGCTTCCCCCCCACTGAACCTAGGCCGCCAAAGGTGCCTGGGCCGTTTTGATAATGCACCACGTCCAGGTCGAAGTTGGTGGTGTCATAACCCATGCGAGCGGCGATTTCGCGGGCTTGGTCATAGATCACAAATTCGCCGTTCAACGTGCCACCACTATCGCGCGAGGCATTGTACCAGGACTCGGGGTGTGGCAGCACCACCAACGGTGCCACCGTGGAAGTGAGGTAGAAGCGTCCGCGCGAGTTCTCCATGAAGTAGTCCGTCGTCTGCTTCAGATTTGCGTAGCAGAGAGCCTCGCTGAGCGGGTCATTGCCTTGTTCGGGGAAGGCGCAGCGGATGTAGAGGAGGGAACTGGTGCCCGTAGTCCAGCCAGGGGGTGGGTTAAACGGAAGTAGCGCACCGCCTGTGCCGCCCTCGGCGGCTACTCCTCTCGAAGCCCAATGGCTTTGCCGCTCCTCCTCAGAAAGTTTGTCAGCGTACACTCTGATGTGCTCATCCCCGCCCGCACAGATGTAGCGGATGGTGGTGTTATCCTGAATCGCAGGTGTGTCCTTGGTGATGGGTGGCAGAGGCTGTCCAGGAGTCGTCGCCAGCTCTGTCTCGATGCCTGAAATCGGGCATGACGTGAAGACTTTCTTGGTGGGGTCAGGCCGCTCGCCGATTTCCAAGGGCCGCACCGTGGAGTCCAGCACCGCCAGTTGTCCATCCACTGCCACGCCACTCACGCGAGCGCTATCGAGCGTATGTTGGGCTTGGCGCTTGCCATAGACATTGGCGTCGTAGCGGGTACGCGGTGCGTTGGGGGCTTGGCCCTCGGGTTCAAACCAGCGCTGAATGGCTTTCGTCTTCGCGGCATCGACTTCAGTCGCGGCCACCATGCCCACGACGAGCAGTTGGCCGCGCTGGTTGATCCGCTGCTCCAGCAGCGTCACGATGCTCTCGGGCAAGTCCTGGCGAACGACCATCGGCACGGCGTTTTCGATGGCCGACTTTGGGTCCGTGGGGATCATTTGCGCGATGGCTTGGCGGTGTTCCACGGCGAGCAATTGACCGCGTGGCTCAAGTAATACTCGCTGCTCCGGCTGGGCGAGGAAGTAGCTCACAGCCCAGTCGCGGAAGGCTTTCACCGCAGCAGGGGCGCTGGGCTGGGCTTGTGGCACCTGCACGACTCCCGCCGCTGGGATGGGCTGAGTAGGAGTGGGGGCATGGCCAAGAGCAGATGTAGGCAGAGCTGCCTTTGCAGGCACCGCCACAGCACTTCTGTGGGGCGTTGATGGGGGTGTCTCCTGCACAACAGCTTGTATCCAAAAACACAGAATAGCGGCGGCTGAAAGAGCGGCGAGTGCGAGGCGGCTACGGCGTGAACTTTTCATAAAATGAGGAGCAAGATAGAGCAGAGGTGAACGGGAAGACGGAAGGGAGCGGGTGGGAGAGTCCTGTCAACGCAGTGATGCCCCTCAATATTGGGAGACGATGCTAAGTTTTGACGAATAACCTAAACCCTACTGCCTGGGGTGTGTTGCGTTGCGTTGTGCGAGAGGAAATATTTGACTCAAGTAGGATCGCCAGCCCTCACGGACGAAGCTAGGGGGACGATAGGCTAAATCTATGTGTTGCGACTTCCTTCGCAGCGTCTTTTATCCGCGCCCATGCTTAACTACATCTGGGCGTTCCTCATCATCAGCGGCCTGCTCGTCGCGGGCCTTCTCGGGCGCATCACTGGCGACTCGGGGGTGATCAAGCTGGCGCTCGATGGCTCGGACAAAGCCATCACGTTGGCCCTCGGGTTAGTCGGCATCATGACCTTCTGGATGGGTACGCTGCGTCTGCTGGAGAAGGCGGGCATCCTGGACTTGCTCGCTCGCCTCCTCGCGCCCGTCCTCAGCCGTCTCTTTCCCGATGTGCCGAAGGGGCACGCCGCGCTGCACGCGATCATTATGAACTGGACGGCGAATATGCTCGGCCTGGGCAATATGGCCACGCCGATGGGCCTGAAGGCGATGAGCCAACTGCAAGAGCTGAACCCGCACAAGCAGCACGCCAGCAACTCGATGGCGACCTTCCTGGCGCTGAATACAGGGGCCTTCACCTTGATCCCGATGACCGTCATCAACTACATGAATGCGGCAGGTATGAAGGACTCGCAGCAGATCATCCTGCCCACCATTCTTGCTTCGCTCTGTGCCACTATCGCCGCTGTGTGCGCGGCAAAGCTGCTCCAGGGCTTGCCTATGTTTGCCATTCGTCCAGAGGACATCGTGGCTGCTGAAACCGCTGCCCAGGGCGAGACAGCGGCGAGCGCAAGCAGTGGGCGTGTGGGTGGCATGGGCAAAGTCGCGCTTTGGGCGCTGGCCATCGCCTTCATCGGCATCGCCATCCTGGAGATCGGGCCAAAGGAATGGCGTGGTGAGCTGCTGCAAACCACGGGCATCCAGGCGCTCGTGGACAATGCTGCGAAGTCCAAAGCCCCCGCCGCGACACCCGCGCCATCCACCATCAGCAATCCACCACCCACCATCCCACTTCCTCCCGAGCCTGTCTGGCGTCGCACCATGAATGGCGTCTCCGGCATGGCTATTCCCGCCATCTTGCTCCTCGCCATTGGCCTATCGTTGGCCAAGGGAGCCAAGGTTTACGAGGAGTTCATCGAAGGCGCGAAGGAGGGCTTCGCCACCGCCATCCGCATCATGCCCTTCCTCGTCGCCATGTTCGCTGCCTTGGCCATCTTTCGCGGCTCGGGGATGTTGATGCTGCTCCAGGCTTGGCTCAGCCCGGCGCTGGCCTACATCGGCTTCCCTGCCGACCTGCTGCCGCTGGCGCTGATGCGTCCGCTCAGCGGCTCCGGCGCGAGTGCGATCCTCAATGAAATCCTCGCCCAGCCCGACATCTCCTCGGTGGTGAAATACACCGCTGGCATCCTCTATGGCAGCACCGAGACGACGTTCTACGTCATCGCCGTTTACTTCGGCAGCGTCGGCATTCGCCGGGTGCGCCACGCGCTCGCCGCCGGGCTGTGCGCCGACTTCATCGGCATGGTCGCCGCCGTGGTGATCGGGCGGCTGATGTTTTAAAACGAGAGCGCGAGCGTCCCACGCTGGTGTTCGAGATCACGCTAGGATCTCGCGTATCACATTTCCTTCCACATTCGTCAGCCGACGTTGGAAGCCGTTGTGCTCAAAGGTGAGCCGCTCGTGATCAAGTCCGAGCAGGTGCAGGATCGTTGCATTGAAGTCATACAGCGGGTGAATGTCCTCGATCGCTTTTTGACCCAGTGCATCGGTGACGCCGTGGCTTACGCCGGGCTTCACGCCTGCGCCCGTCATCCAGCAGGTGAAACCATCGGGGTTGTGATCGCGGCCCTTCGCGCCTTTTTGGAAGAACGGCATCCGGCCAAACTCGGTACACCAAACGACCAGTGTATCCTGCAACAAGCCGCGTTGCTTTAGATCGCGGATCAAGGCCGCAGCGGGCTGATCCAGGATCGGCGCATGGACATCGTACTGCTCTTTGAGCGCATTGTGGCCATCCCAGTTCAGCTTGCCGCCGCTTGCGTAGGCACCGTTGAAGAGCTGCACACAGCGCACGCCACGCTCGATGAGTCGCCGCGCCAGGATGCAGTTTTTGGCAAAGGCAGCCTTCTCTGGATTCGCTGTGTCATCGGCACCGTAGAGCTTTAAAATATGCGCAGGCTCCGTGCTCAGGTCGTTGATCTCCGGCACGCTCAACTGCATCCGCGCTGCGAGTTCATAGCTGGCGATACGCGCCGCGAGTTTGCCATCGCCGGGGTGTTGCTCCAGATGTCTCGCATTCATTCGCTGCAATAGTGACCGCGCTGTGCGGTCGCTGGCCGCAGGGATGCCGGGTGCCGCGAGGTGGCGCACGGGTTCACTGGAACTCATCGTCGTGCCTTGAAAGGCTGCGGGCAAAAAGCCTGGCCCCCAGTTGTTCATGCCATTCTGCGGCACACCGCGAGGATCAGGAATGGCCACGTAGGCGGGGAGATCCTGGTTCTCACTGCCCAGCGCATACGTCGCCCATGAGCCGAGACTCGGGAAGCCATCGAGCACGAAGCCTGTGGACAAGAAATTCTCCGCCGGGCCATGCGTGTTCGACTTGCTCGTCAGCGAGTGGACGAAGGCGAAGTCATCCGTCAGCTCCGCCAAATGCGGGATCATGTCGCTGACCCACTTGCCCGACTGCCCTCGCTGGCGGAACTCATACTGTGGCCGCGCCAGATTACCCGCTGGCCCTTGGAACGTCACCGCTGGCCCACCGGGCAAAGGTTTGCCATCGTGTTTGATCAGTTCTGGCTTGTAGTCCCATGTCTCCAACTGACTCACTGCTCCCGCACAGAAGATAACCACCACGTTTTTCGCCTTTGCAGGAAAGTGCGAACCCCGTGGCGCAAAAGGATGCGCCGAGTCGATCCCCGGCCCCGGCGCTGCGAGCAAGCCATCGAGCCCTAGCAGATTCGTCAGTGCGATGGAGCCCAGCGCCGTGCTGGTATTCGCGAGAAAATGCCGACGATTCAGCAAGTGGCGTCCAGGGGACGAGAGATGTTCGGCGTGGTTGTTCATGCGGTTGAAAGCTCGCGAAATCGACTTCGCACAGCGTACGGGTGTAACGGCTTTGCCACCTCGTATTTCACGCACGATCTGCCGAACTCCTCAGTGAGTCAGCGCTTGCTGCAACAAACGATGGAAAGGCGGGATGACGGCGTTTTAGAGCACCGCTATGAGTTTTCGATTTGCTGCCATTTTTGCCGTCTTGTTGTGCCTTGGACATATCCGTGGTGCCGCTCAATCACCGCCCGCTGAGAAGGCTGCTGCCACGCGACCGAACATCGTTTTTCTCCTGGTCGATGATCTGCGTTGGAATGCCCTGGGCTGCATGGGCGACAAGATCGTGAAGACGCCCAACATTGATCGGTTGGCCTCGCGGGGTGTGCTGTTTCGCAATGCCTTTGTGACCACGAGCATTTGCTGGGTCAGCCGTGCGAGCATCTTCAGCGGGCAGTGGCTGCGGCGGCATGGCGGGGTGGATAGCAACGGATTCGGCGAACCAGCGGCCTGGGCGCAGTGCTACCCGGCGCTGCTGCATGAGCAGGGCTATCGCACGGGGTTCACGGGCAAATTCGGCGTCGGCAAGGACAACAAAGCAATGAGCAGTGTCTTTGATTACTGGAAGGGACTGCCTGGGCAGGCGGGAAAATTTTTCATCGAGCCCGACGATCCCAAGCACCAGCACAAGACAGCGCTGTTCGGCGATCAGGCGCTTGAATTCATCGCCTCGCAGGAGGCCAAGGCGCAGCCTTTTTGCCTGAGCGTGAGCTTCAACGCCGTCCACGCGCGAGATCATCAGCCCCGCGAGTACACGCCGGATAGTCGCGATGAAGGGATGTATGACGGCATCCCGATACCGCGGCCCAAGCTGGCCACCGATGAGGCCTTCAAGCGATTGCCCGAGGCAGTGCAGAAGAGCGAGGGGCGCGAGCGTTGGACGTGGCGGTTTGATGATCCCGACAAGGCGCAGGGTATTTTGCGCGACTACTACGCCTTGATCACAGGCGTGGATCGCGAGGTGGGGCGCATCGTGGAGACACTGGAAAAACAAGGCTTGGCGAGCCATACGGTGATCATTTTCACGAGCGACAATGGCTATGCGTTGGCAGATCGCGGGCTCGCCGACAAATGGTTCGCGTATGAAGAGGACATGCGTGTGCCACTCATCATTGCCGACCCACGCTTGCCCAAATCACGTCGTGGCAGCACCGAGGATGCCTTTGCGCTGAATGTCGATCTCGCACCGACAATGCTCGATATTGCTGGAGTTGCCGTGCCGCAAGGGATGCAAGGACGAAGCCTGCGCCCCCTGCTGGAAGGCCGTGCGCCCGGCGATTGGCGCACGGAGTTCTTTTATGAGCATCATAGCGTGGCGAAGCGCATCCCACCTGTGGAGGCCGTGCGCACGCAGCGCTGGAAGTACATTCGCTGGATGGAGCCGAATCCGGTAAGCGAGGAACTCTACGACTTGCAAGCCGACCCGCTGGAGGAGAAAAACTTGGCCACAGTGGGGGAGTTCGCCGCAATTTTGAAGCAGTTGCGTGAGCGTCGCGAGGCGATGATCACGGAGTTGAAGTGAGCAGGCTACACGGTGCCGAGGCGGGCCAGGAGAACTGGCGGTGAGGGAGGGATTCGAACCCTCGGTACGGCTTTTGACCGTACGGCGCTTTAGCAAAGCACTGCTTTCGACCACTCAGCCACCTCACCAGGTTTCGTTATCTGCTCGTGGTCAAACGAGGCGACGATGGTAGGGAGTCTGGAGGATGGGTCAAGAAGAAAGACAATCGTTTGAAGAGCTTTTCGTGATCTGTTTCAGCGCAGTGCCTCGACTTCGGGGAAGCGGGTGAGGAGGGCGGTGACTTCATCGGGGGGCATGACCATGAAGGCAGTGGAGAGGGCGTCGGAGAGGGCTGCGGTGGGGGCGAGCACATAGGAGCGTTGGTCGCTCACGGGCAGCGGTGTGTAGGTGCGTGGATTGATGATGTGGCTGCCTTTGACGGCGAAGCCACTGCAACTGAGGGCGCGGTCGCAGAGCAGGTAGTCGCGGGGCTCGGCGAGGTGCAGGGTGATGGGCCAGCCCTGGTAGCCGGGGGCGTGACCGAGGGCGAGGATGGTGCTCTCTCCAGCGCTGATGAGGGCGTGCTGGATGTTATGCTCTTCCAGGACGCGTACGGCTTGGTCGAGGGCGTAGCCTTTGCCGATGCCGCCGAGGTCGAAGACGAGTTTGTCGGCATGGACGGTGACGCGCAGCTCGGCCTCATCGAGGGTGTAGAGGTGGCTGCCAATGCGTGGGCGCACGCTGTCGATTTCTTCCAAGGCAGGCGTACGCGGGGTGCCGTCTTGGTTTTTCCAGAGCTGCATGAGCGGGCCGATGGTGATGTCGAAGGCTCCGGCAGTTTCTTTAAAGACGGCCTGGGCGAGGGCGAGGCAGTCCCAGGTGGCGAGGTCAACGATGGCGCTCTGGCCGCTGCGCAGTGAGGAGATGCGCCAGACTTCACTGGTGGGGCGGAAGCGGCTCAGTTCTTCCTCCAGTCGCTCGATCTCGGCGAAGATGGCGTGGGCGGCGGAGCGTGCCGCCGCCTCGTCCATGCCGGGCTGGGCGATGACGACTTCAAACTCAGTGGCCATGCCGGCGTGGGCGAAGGAGAAGACAGGGGCGTAGCCAGCGCTCACGGCTTGCCCCCTCGTTGCGCTTGGTAGCGATCCCAGAGCGACTGCTCGACGAGGAGCACGACGGAGACGCCTTGGCGGGTATTGAAGATGTCTTCGTAGTAGGTGCGGGCGACGGGACTGGGGCTGGCACTGGGGGCCGCAGGTAGCAGGTTGATCTCGTTGGGCACGGTGAAGGTGGGCGCTGTGGGCGGGGCTTCGGGCGGCGCTGGAGGTGGGGCGGCGAGCTTGGCTTTGGTCACAGCATACTGGGCACTATCGACGATGATGACCGAGGCGGTGAGGGTTTCGGGCAAGTCCACGCCGTAGGTTGTATTTTTCAAGTCGCGGAGGTACCAGGGCAGGGGCCAGCCTGCGTCGCGGGTATAGGCTTGCATGGCGAAATCTTCGCCCGCGACGGCGCTGAGCTTGCGGACTTGGGCAGCGAGATCGAGCACGCGGGTGCCGGTGTGGGAGTAGATGTAGGGGTTGCTAATTTTGCCCCGCGCATCATGCAAGGTGCGCATCGTCTGCATACAGAGGTGGTAGATGCCTGTGAGGAAGGCGGCCCCGATGAGGAAGCGCAGGGCACCGCTGCGGGCACTGGTGTAGAGACTCTGCAAACCTAGCCCGGCGAGCAGGGTGAGTGCATGCTGCACGGAGAGGATGACCCACGGGGTCTTGTAGGGCACCAGGGAATAGGCGACGAGCGCGGCGAGGGCATAGACGGCGAGGAAGACGCGGAAGCCCTGCTGGTGCTCTTGCTTGCGGAAGTCGGCGAGCAGGGAATGCAGCGCGCCGATGATGGCAAGGCCCACGATCATGAGTTCGCTCCAGATGTAACCATAGCCCTCCTGCTGCCAGCAGAGCAGGCCCAGGTAGTAGTGCCAGGGCTTCTCATGGCCTGCGCCGCCGCTGCGTTGCAGGTAGTTGCCATAGGTGGTGACGCTTTGCACCACATCATCCCAGTGGCGATAGAAGCCGCTGAACAGGGTGACGGATACGGCAATGCCGATGATGGCGATGATCGACCAGTGCCGTGATGAGGGCTTGCTGCGTGAGAAGGATGAGCTGCCTTTTTCATCGAACGACATGCCCATCACACGCACCGCGATCCAGCCGCAGAGCATGGCGCAAAGGTTGATGATGAAGGTCTCCTTGGTCGCGTGTAGGAGGCCGAGGCAGGTGCCGGTGACGAGCAGCCAGAGGATGTTTTTGCTTTGCGCGTAGCGCCATGCGCTGGCGATGAAAAGCGTGAGCCACAGGACGAAGGGCACCTCCATGATGTAGTAGCGACTGTAAAAAACCATCATCGGCGAAACAGCGATGAGCAGCATGGATGACGCGGTGGCGAGCCTGCCGAGGGCATCGCCGAGCAGCAGAGTGGCGAGGAGGAGGAGGAGGCTACAAACGACGACCACACGGCGGAGATCCGCGTCCTGGAGTTTGGCAAGATCAGTCCACCCCGCGCACCAGCCATAGGCACGAGTGAGGTAATGGAGCGCCGGGCCGTGGTAGTCGGCGGGGTTGTAGTCGAAGTGCCCCGTCTGGGCGAACTCGATGAACTTCACGCCGAGGATGGCCTCGTCGGTGTGCATGGGGCGTGCTTCGAGATACGGCAGCCGATAGAATCCCGCGAGGAAGAGCGCGAGCAGGACGAGCACGATGCAGAGTGCCCAACTGGGAGTATTGGACTTGTGGGAGGGAGGCATAGGAGACGCGGGCTATACGGCGCGGTCTGGGGAGCGTCAACAAAGGGGCGTCACGCCTGTGGCACCACGGCCTCCATCTTCCTCAATATTTTCTCCACGGCGTGTTTTGTCACGATGTTGCCCTGCGCGTCGCGGTTCTTCACGGCGAGCGAGGCGAAGGGGAATCGCAGCTCAGTGTTCCTCATGCGCAGTTGCTCCTTGAGGTAAATCATGAGCGTCTGGCGGTCGCTCTCGGCCTCACTTTCGTGCTTGGCGAAGTATAGAATGATCGACCCCGGGGTGCCGCGATGCAGCAGGTAGGCCTTGTCGCGCACGATGCCACCCACACGGAAGCGCTTGGCCATGATGGCTCCATCTTTGCCGTCGCGATAGACGATGGAATACACGGTGGCGTCGTCTTTTTTGAACAAGCCAACGTGGAAGGGACTCTTCCCGACGAACTGCTTCGGCGCGACCTTGCTCACTGTCATGGAGCCGTCTTTGGCGAAGAAAATGATGTCGTCCAGCGTGCTGCATTTGCATACAGGCTCGCCTTCTTTTTTGAGCCCGTAGCCAGCGAAGCCTTCCTTCGCATCAAGGTAAAGCACCTCGTTGGCCATGATGACATCGGAGGCGGACACGCGATCAAAGCTGCTGATGACGGTGCGGCGCTCGCGGCCTGGGCCGTAGATTTTTTTCAGCCGCTCGAAGTGGGCGATGGTGAACTTGGTGATGCCTGCGAGGTGCTTATTCACCTGCGCGATGTCCTTCTCCAGCGAGGCGAGATGCTCGTCGGCCTCGAAGCTGTTGAACTTTGAGATGCGCTTGATCCTGATCTCGGTAAGTCGTGCCACGTCGTCATCGGTAACATCGCGCTTGAGCAGGCTGAGGTGGGGCTTCAGCCCTTTCCAAATGGCGGCCATCACGGCTTCCCAGGTCTCGCATTCTTCGATCTTCCGGTAGATGCGGTTCTCGATGAAAATCTTCTCCAGGCTGCTGAAGTGCCACTTCTCATTCAGCTCGCCGAGCTGCACTTCCAATTCTTGGCGCAGCAGGTCTTTGGTGTTCTCGGCAGTGTGTTTGACGAGGTCGTTGACGTTGATGAAATGCGGTTTGTCGTCCTGGATGACCACCGCATTGGGCGCGATGGAGACTTCGCAATCGGTGAAGGCATACAGCGCGGCAATGGTTTGATCCACCTCCACCCCGGCGGGGAGATGGACGAGGATTTCCACCTCGGCGGCGGTGTTGTCTTCGACGCGGCTGATCTTGATTTTACCCTTGTCGTTGGCCGCGACGATGCTGTCCATGATGCCGCCCGTGGTCGTGCCGAAGGGGATCTGCACGATGCGCAACACGCCTTTTTTATCGCTCTCGATGAGGGCACGCACGCGCACGCGGCTGCCGCGCAGACCGCCATTGTAGTCGCTGGCGTCCATGATGCCGCCTTGCAAAAAGTCGGGCAGCACGTTGGTGGATTTGCCTTGCAGTGCGGCGACGCTGGCATCGCAGAGTTCGATGAAATTGTGCGGCAGGATGCGGCAGGAGAGGCCCACCGCGATGCCTTCCACGCCCTGCGCGAGGACGAGGGGGAACTTCACTGGCAGCGTCACAGGCTCCTTGTTTCGCCCGTCGTACGAGGCAGCCCACTCGGTGACTTTGGGGCTGAAGACGATGTCCTGGGCGAACTTCGAGAGGCGGGCTTCGATGTATCGTGGCGCGGCGGCGTTGTCGCCGGTGAGGATGTTGCCCCAGTTGCCCTGGGTGTCGATGAGCAGCTCCTTTTGGCCAAGCTGGACGAGCGCATCGCCGATGCTAGCATCGCCATGCGGATGATACTGCATGGTGTGGCCGACGAGGTTGGCCACCTTGTTGTAGCGCCCGTCGTCCTTCTCCCACAGCGAGTGCATGATGCGCCGCTGCACGGGCTTGAAGCCGTCGTTAATGTGCGGCACCGCGCGCTCCAGGATGACGTAGCTAGCGTACTCCAGGAACCAGTCGGAGTAGAGTTCGTCGATGGGCTTCACCTGCACTGGGGCGTGCGAGGCGAAGAGCGGAGCATTGGAGGTGGAGGAAGATTTTTTGGCCACGGGTGGGAAATGAAGAATGAGGAATTAGGAATTTAGCATTCAAAATTCAGAAGGTCTGGGGGGGAGCGATGCGATAACCGTTTGCCCAAGCCTTCGACAATCCTTGTCCTTCTATATTTCCGGGGCGCTGTCTCCCGATATTTTCAGTCATCTGTATTTCTGATCCTTGAGCTTCTGCCCTTTAGCACTCTCGATACCCCAGCGCCTCGCCCAAGGCCAAACACTCCTTCACCGTCCGCAGCCCGCCCGATGGCGTGGCGTGGGTGAGGCAGGCCGCCGCGCTGCACACCGCGAGGCGTAGGCATTCGGCGGTAGGCCAGCCTTCGTGGATGCCGAAAAGATAGCCTGCGGCGAAGGCATCGCCCGCACCCGTGGCACCGACGATGAAGCCCTCGGGCAGTCGTAACGAGCCCTGGTGGGTGATGCTGCCATCGGGATCTGCGACCACGGCACCCTCGACAAAGTGAATCACCACCTGCCTCGCCACGCCGCGCTGGAGCAGCCTACGTGCCGCTTCTTCGGTGGCGGCAAGATCGACGCCGTGGTCGGTCTTCAGCGTCAATCCCGCGACTTTACCCGCCTCGATCTCGTTGATGATGAGGTAGTCGGTGTGGGCCAGCGCGGCCTCGGCGATCTGGCGAAACTGCGGGTGCTCGGTGCTCACGATGTCCACCGTGGTGAGCAGCCCGGCGGCTTTGGCTTTCGCCAGCACGCGAGCGGCCACCGTGCTGCCATTGGGCAAGATGCGATCCATTTCATCCAGCAGCATCAGGTAGCCGAGATGGAAGACCCGCGCACGGGTGCTGCTGAAATCGAAGTGCTGCTCGCCGAGCCGCGCATTCGCCCCGCGCTGGTGGAAGAAGGTGCGCCGACCCGTGCTCGCGACCGTCATGGCATCGGTGTAGGAGGTGGGCGCAGCGCTCGTCTGCTGGAGCTGGGCGGGGTCGATACCCGCCTCGGTGCAGTCCTTTAGAATCCAGTCGCCATTGGCATCGCGGCCCACGAGGCCAGCCGCCGAGAGAGGGAAGGGGGCCTGCATCGCGGCGAGGTCTTTCAGCACATTGTACGGGCCACCGCCGTTGGCCGAGGCCTCGCTGGTGATGCTCGCGAGCATGTCCTGCTGCGGGTAGCCGTCGATGATCTTGACGTAGTCGATGATGAAGTTGCCGCCTGCGAGAATGCCGTGCCGAGTCATGGGCCGCGATGGTGGCATGGGGCGATGAGATTGCCCACTGAAAATACGTCAGGCATCAGGCGTGCGGCGCTTCCACCAAGACGCCAAAAGCCCGCCAATGATGTTTTGCATGACACCGCTAAAGACACCCGCCGCAGCCGCGAGCGGCATGGCCGAGAAATGCTCGCGAGCCAGCGAAGCAGCCATACCACCGTTTTGCATCCCAACCTCGATGCTCACGGTGCGGGCCACGGATTCGGGATAACGCAGTACTTTCGAGATCGTGTAGCCGACTCCAAAGCCGAGGACATGAAGCGTAAACGCAGCGAGCGCCAGACGCCCAAAGTTCGATGCGATGGCCTCCGCACTGGCCGCCACGATGCCGCCGCTCACTAACGTAAAAGCGATCACCGCCACGGTGGGGCCACACGCACCGATGCGATCCGCTGTGCGAGGCAGTTTCCAGCGAATGAGCACGCCGAGCACCACCGGCGCGATGGTGAGTTGCAAGGCGGATAAACACAGGCCCCAGGCATCCACCGGCACATACTTTCCAGCCAGGGTGCTCGTCCACATCGGCGTGAAGAAGAAAGCCAACATCGTGGACGCGAGCGTGAGTACGACGGACAACGCCACGTTTGCCTTGGCGAGGTAGCTGATCATGTTCGACGCCATGCCGCCGGGACAGCTCGCCACGAGGATGATGCCGACGGCGAGCCCGGGTTCGAGTTTCAGCACGGTGGCGACGAGCCAGCCGGACAGCGGCATGATGGTGTATTGCGCCACAAAGCCCAACGCCACACTCCCCGGCATACGCCCGATGGATTTAAAATCATCAATGCTCAACGTCAGTCCCATGCCGAGCATCGCCGCCGCCAGCGACCAGAAGATCCACGGCTTGTCGAACCACAGCATGGTCTGCGGCCAAAAAAACGCGAGGGTGGCGAGGCTGACGAGCCACACGGGGTAGAGATTGTTGAACCAGTTGAGGAAGCGGGTCATGGGGAGATGCAGGTGTTCATGGTTTCAAAGTAGCTTTGCCAGCAGGCGCGACAAGCTCATAGCTACCGCCAAGACCTGCGACATGGTATTCATCAAAGAAGACCACATTCTGCGGTGCTTCGCCAACGCTGTGATACTGGCCAAACTTCGCATACGGGCCGAGCGCCTCGGGATACTGCGTGATGATGTCGCGATCATGCACGACCCAGTCCGCTGGACTCATTCACTGACTGACCAAGTGCGGCGATCGTCTCGCTCAGTCGCCGCTACGGACTCACCGTCACCTTCACCACATCCGTCCAGTCGCCATTCGGCGTGCCTTTGTCCCAGAACCTCATGCGGTATTCGCGCACCTCGGGAGTGCTGGCCACGAGCAGCGGGCGCTCGTCTTCATAGGGACTCTCGGTGTCGATGGCGAGGAACTCCCAGGTTCCCGAGCCGCGACGGCTCTCGATGTAAACACCGACGTGACCATATTTGTAGAAGGTCAGCTTCACACACTGGCTGCCTGCGCCTTGTAGCATTTCGGTGAGAAACTTCGGCACAGATTTCTCGGTTTCTGCCGAGCCGATGATGCCGAGGTCGGTGCCAATGGCGTCGGTGTAACCGGGCGAGAGCTTCATCTTGGCGGTGAGGGCGAAGATGCGGGTGAGCACGCCGGGGGGCGCGGCGGTGACGCCTGCGGGCAAGGCGGGTGCGGTGAAGGTGGGCAGCACCATCGCGGTTGTGCCGAAGCCAGCGAGCACGTCATCCACGGCATCCGTGGTCGATGGCGAGAAGTTGCGCACGGCGCTGAGCCAGGTGCCGAGGACGTAGTTGCCGTATTTGGCATCGTTGACGCTGGCGGTGATGTCGCCAGCCACAACGCTGAGGGTAGCTCCGTAGAGGGGGAGTTTCACCGCGTAGTTGTCGAGCCAGTTGACTTGGTCGCCGATGCGGCTGGGGTAGTAGGTTTGTCGTTTCATTGGGGTGTGTGGTTTGGGTTTGGACTGAAAGTAGTCGGACGGTGTGGCCTGATCCCAAAAGCCGCTGTCCCAGGTGCCTGTGTCCCAGTTCATTTGGTGTGGAGGGTTTGGTGGAGCGCGGGCCTCCGAGCCCGCAGCACAGCGTCGAAGAAAACGACATTGAAGGACC
>JANOAR010000125.1:0-14661 GCA_031411235.1 Verrucomicrobiota bacterium
CCCGACGCTGACCCATCGCCGCTACCTCGAAGCCGCCAGCATGACGTGGAGGAAAGCAGGCCTGCCCGCCGATGCCTCGTATCGCGCCGGATTTGGCCCCGTGACCACCGTGCTCATGCTCGACCCCTGGCTTCCACCTGCGCCAGCCAAAGCCCCGCTACCTGCCGTCACCCTGGCCCAGCGCCTCGGGCTGACTGGCAGCAGCTTCGCGGTGGATCATAGCGACACTTTCAGCCTCACCGATGGCAACCTGCCCACCAGAGTCGCGCTCAGCGCCGCCAATGCCGTCAGCGTGCTCGCACCCGTGACCACGCCCGTGGCAAACAGCACCAAGTGGAAGACTCTCACCTTCAGCGCCACCACCGGTACCTTCACCGGCAGCTTTGAGTTGTCCGATGTCGTTGCTGCCAAAACCGTGCTGCGCGCCGTGACCTTCAGCGGCGTCCTGCGCCAGCCCGCCACCGCACTCGACACGCTGATCGGCGATGGTCACTTCCTGTTGCCCGCCCTCACGGGTGCGCCAAGCAATGAGAAGCTCTCCGGCGAGGTGAACTTCCAGCGGCCTTGATTCCCGGCCAAGTATAACCCAACGGCGATTTCAATCACTCCTCAATCCGCTCAAAATACGTCAGCGAGCCATCGAGCAGCGGCGATGGGCATCATGAGAAGAAGGGAATTCGTCACCAAACACGAGATGCGCCAAGCAACGAAAGCGGAGTGTCGGGTGAAAGGAGGGTCATGCCAGCCTCGATGGACTGTGCGGCAAGCAGTCGGTCAAATGGATCAGGATGCACACGTGGCAGCTCGCCGCTTCGGTAAATCGCGGCTTGATCGAGACTGAGCGTTTTGAATAAATGATATTCAAACTTTGAAGGGATCCAAACGCGAGGCGTGTCCGGCAATGGCAACTTGCCCGCAGAGTGCTTGAGGGTGACTTCCCAGAGGCTAACGTCGCTCACAAAAAGCTCACTCGAGCGATCATTGAGTGCGGCAGTCGCCGCCCTCGAAAGCATGGACGGTTGTTGGGAAACCCATAAAAAAGTGCAGGTGTCGAGCAGGTATCTCATACCCCCCATTCCTTGAGTTCTTCCTCTGTGAGGGGGGCGAATGCGGCGGCTGGGAACTCAAATGGCTCGCCCTGGATGTCGCCAACTTTGGGCCGCTGTTTTTGCCTAGCTTTCTTCATGGGAACCAGCATGGCCACCGCCGACTTCCCGCGAGCGATGATGAACGCCTTGCCTGTCTCAACGTCCGCTAGGTAACGAGACAGGTGCGTCTTGGCTTGGTGGGTGGTGATGGTGGTCATGGTTCCCAGGCTACTGCCCAGTACAAGTGGGTCAACTTAGTCCACCTTGTCTTTTCTCACTCCTCAATCCGCTCAAAATACGTCAGCGAGCCATCGTCTTGCCGCTTGGCGACGACGGTGAGTTTGACTTTCACTAGGCCGATGTGGCCGATGGACTCGACGCGCATGACGCGGTCGCTGGTGGTGGTGAGGGCGGTGATGGAGGCGTACTTGTCCTGGGTGATGCCGAGGTAAAAGAGGGCGGCGTTTTGGCTCATCTTCCCTCGGTCGGACTTGCTGCGATCATCCTCAGTGCCGAAGATGCCGTCGGCTCCGTCGCGCTCCAGCAGGTAGCGCTCGACATCGGCAGGCGCGGAGCCTGTGACGGCGATGAGCACATCCGTCGAGGCGGTGGAGAGGTCGATGAGGCCTGCGCCATTGACGCTGAAAAAGTCGCGCCAGTTGGGCTTGGCTCTGGCCACGAGATCCATGCCACGCACCAGCAGCATTTCTTCAACGGAAGTGAAGCCGCGCTGCTTGGGCAGGCCGTAGTAGCCCAGGCCTTTGTAGTAGTCCTCCTCGGCTCCTTGGGCGCGCACTTCTTTATCGCTGTCCACCCAGTCGGCGAGCGAGTCGGTGATGGTGGTGGCGTTTTCAGCGTCGAGGCCCCAGTAGATGAGGAGGTTGTAGATGGCTTCTTTGGCACGCTCGTCGCTGATGTAGTTGATGGGCATTCGTGCGCCCTCGGTGGTGACGACGAGACTGAAGCCGCTGTTGCTGCTGCCCGAGGACTTCCAACCCGCGCCGGCAGTACACATTTTCGGATGAAGTCCCACCGCGAGGGCAGACTCCGCGAGGTAAAGAGCGCGCGATTGATTGCTAGCAATGCCAGCCTCGGAGACGCTGGATTTCATGTACTGCACGAGGCCGCCAACGGTGAGCGACATCAGGACGACGGCCCAGATCATGAGCATGAGCGCGGAGCCGCGTCGGCTGGCTCGAAGCAGGGGAGCGAGAGGCTTGGCTTTCATCGTCCACCTCCCCCTTGGCCACCGCCACCTTGGCCACCGCCACCTTGGCCGCCGCCGTTATCACCACCGCCACCACGTTGACCGCCGCCGTTATCGCCACCGCCACCACGTTGACCGCCGCCGTTATCACCACCGCCACCTCGTTGGCCACCGCCGTTATCACCACCGCCACCTCGTTGGCCACCGCCGTTATCACCACCACCGCCACGTTGACCGCCGCCGTTATCACCACCGCCACCACGTTGACCGCCGCCGCCGCCGCCACCACCGCCACCACCGCCACTTGCGCTGCTGCTGGGGGTTGTCGTCGCGGCCAATGCATCCTTGGGTTTGGTGGCCTCGCTAGCCGGTTGCAAAATTTGCAAGGGCGGGGCGAAGACCATGCGAATGGGCTGGATGCGGCCTTCGAGGGTGAGATTCATCTCGACCAAATCGGGCAGTGTGGTGGTGCTCCATTCTTCAAGCCACTCGTCGCTTTCCTCTTTGAAAAACTTCCAGGTGAGGGCGGTGACGCCGGGAAACAAAGGCATCCAGTAGCGGCCTTGCTCGTCGGCGGTGTTGTCGCCGCCGCTCTCTTGCTGGATCATCAATGAAGTGTCGGTGGTCTGCGGGATGATGTCTTTGCGCGAGACGCTGAGGACATAGCGCACGGTGCCGTCCTCGGCGGTGGGCCGCACGGTATCGGGTCGCAGGGCGAGGATGCTGTCCTCATACGAGATGGGATTCATGCCGAAGCCAAAGCAGGTGGGCATCCCTGCGATGGTCAGTTCCTGGCCACCGCCAGCGCTCGCATCCGCCAGTGCTAGGGAGAGCGTGCCCGAGACGGGCATGGTCTGCATGGTGACTCGGCAGAGTTCGAGGAAGCGATTCACTTGGTCGTTCTCTCGCTGCAATTTTTCGATGTCGGTCGCGCCCTTCACACTGCCACGAATGATGGTGAAGAGGGTGCCTGTGATCATCGCAAGGATGGTCATGGCGATGACGATTTCGAGGAGTGAAAACCCTCGCTGAAGTCTGGAATTTGAAGTTCTCGTCTTCATCGCTGCTTCCTCTTGGTCTGCTCGTCCTGGGTTTGGTAAACGACCACCGAGAGCGCGTCCTCACAGGGCTTGCCCTGGGCGATGTAGCTGGCTTTGATGGTTAAGGTGTAGAGGTCTTCCAGCACGGTGCCTTGGGTGGTGGTGATTTCCTTGGGCTCGACCTCTGAGGTGAGCGTCACGCTCAGGCGTTCATCCTGGGCGGTGGTGACCATTTCCGAGAGGGGCTTGCGGCGCACCTCTTCTAAAAAAGAGCGCATGGAGAGTAACACGGCGGATTCTCGATTGAGGGCGTTGGCGACTTGCAGCGAGTTGTCGAGTGCCTTGGCGAGACCGAGCACGGCGATGGAGAAAATCGCGAGGGCGATGATCATTTCGAGCAGGATGTAGCCAGAGAGACGCGTGCGCGTCCCACTATGATAGACGGTGTTCATAACTTCGTCTCGACCTCCTTGACGATGTCCACCGTGAGCGAGCTGTACTCCACATCATAGACGACGCCCGCACGCTGGATTGAGAGCTTGATGGGCTCGCAGATGCCGCTGGGCTGGAAGACCCATAACTTGACGATTTCTCCCTCGATGGGTGTGGGCTGCTGCTCGTGCCAGTATTTGACGGAATACGTCGTGCCTTCAGGCAAAGTGTAGCGCTCCGTCCATTCGAGGGGCTTTGGTGCGGTGGCGGGGTCGTTGGGAGTCTGCGGGGTAGCGAGCGCAGGTGCATCGGCGATCTCAGCCTTCGACATCTCGCGGTCTTTGGTCTCTTGCTCGAGCTGGGCGAGGGCGCGTAAATCGGCCGTGGGAGCCTCGGCTTCGGCTTGATCGACGGCGATGAGAAACTCGGCCAAGTGCGCGGCATTGAGGTAGGGGTCGAAGTAACGCGTGGCCGTGAATCCCTGCGCGCTGAGGGCGACCTGGTAAGGGCGGCGCTCCTTCATCGCCCGCAGCCGCGCTTCCTTGGCGATGCGCGTCAACTCGGTGATGGGCTCGCGGGCGACGCGTTCGTTTTGCAAGCCCTTGAAGGTGGGAACCATCGCCGCTGCGAGCACGGCGAGGATGGTCATGACGATAACGATCTCGATAAGGGTGAAGGCCTGCGCAGCCCTGTCGCCGCCCGCTCCGTCGCGACCTGTCGCGCCGTGCCTGCGATGAACGAAGCGCTCCGAGCCCGAACAAAGCCCGGCGCGACAGGTCGCGCTGGTGAGGGCGGCGACAGGTCGCCAGCACTCCTGGGGCTTCGCCAAGCGCGTTTTCATCACTTCGTCACCGGGTTCTTGAAGTTACCAATATCATCCATCGTGCCGTCTTGGCCGTCCTTGCCGACAGACCACATGTCGAAGGCTTTCTTCCCCTTCACAGCAGGATACACGTACTTGTAGGGCTGCTGCCAGGGATCCTTGGGCTCTTCTTCGAGGAGCTGCGACCAGCGCTCAGGCACGGGCTCGCTGGTGGGTCTTTCGACGAGGGCCTTGATACCCTGCTCGGTGGTGGGCATACGACCCGCACGGCTTTCATAAAGCTGAATCTGCGTGCTCACGGCCTGGATGTCGGACTCCACGCGAGTCTCCTTGGCAGCATCGACGTTGCCTTTCAGCAGCTTCACCGCCGTGCCAGCGAGAATGCCGAGGATGGTCATGACGATGACGATTTCGAGGAGGGTGAAAGCGCGAGCAAGGCGGCGCGACGAGGGGCGGTGGTGGGCTGTGGTTTTCATGAGTGAAATGATGGTGGGGTAATGAGCGAGTCGTGCTGCAATTCGTGATGGGTGTCTGCTTACCCCTGCGCCCGTATCCCCTGCGAGGTTTCCAGGATGGCGGTGACGATGGAGTAGGCGACGGTGCCGACGATGACGGCCATGAAGATCATGATGGCGGGTGAGATGAAGGTGATGAGGGTTTTGATGCGTTTGTCGAGTTCCTTGTCGTAGCGGAGGGCGGTCTTCTCCAGGGAACGCCCGAGAGTGCCCGTGGTTTCACCGACTGCGATCATATCGACAAGCAACGAGGGGAAATGACCGACTTTTTTTAGCGCGTTGGAGAGCGAGGCACCTTCGCCGACCATACCGACGACGCGGTTGAGCAGGCCTTGGAGGAAGATATTGTCGGTGGCGCGGCAGGAGAGCTTCAGGCCATTCAGCAAGGGGATGCCATTGGTGATCAAGTTGCCCATGGAGCTGGCGAACTGCGCATAAAAACGCGTGGCGATAACCGGGCCAAAGAGCGGCAGCTTGAGCCTCGTCTGGTGCCACCACAGGCGTCCTGCCGCCGTGGCGATGTAGCTCTTGAACGATAAGCTGAAGGCGATGAGGAAAGCCAGCATGGCCCACCAGTAGCTCTGAAAAAAGCGGGTGAAATCCATGAGCAACTGCGTGGCCATGGGCAGCTTTTTTCCCGAGCCCTCCAGCAGCGACGTGAGCTGCGGCACGAGCACGGTCATGAAAACGATCAACAAGCCGATGCACGCGATGACCAGCATCGCCGGGTAAATCATGGCCGAAGTGACCTTGCTCTGAAGCTCCTGGATCACAGTCAAATTGGCCGCGAGGCGACGCAACACATCGGGCAGCGAGCCGCTAACCTCGCCCGCGCTGGTGAGGTTGATGTAGAGATCGTCGAAGCTCGGCGATGCCTTTTTCAAAGCCTTCGAGACGGTGGAGCCTTCGCGCAATTCAGCCCGCAGCGTGCCCGCGATCTTGCGGATGGCGACGGACTCCTGGCGCTCTTCCATGACACGCAGGGCTTGATCAATCATCAGCCCGCCGTCGAGCAGGTCGGCCAGTTCCTCGGTGAAATGAATGATCTGCGAGCGCTTCAGGGTCACGGGCTGGGCATCGGCGGCGACCTGCGCCGCAAGCGCCTTCGCCGAGCCTGGCGCAGCAGTCTCCTCCAGCACACGCACCGGCGTGAGCGCCTGGGATTCCAGTCGGCGGAAAGCCTCGGCACGCGAGCCTGCTTGCAGTTTGCCACTGGTCTGCTGGCCAGTGGGATTGAGGGCGGTGTAGGTGAAGGCGGGCATGGGGGTGGTTAGCCAGAGACGTGTTTCGCGATGAAATTCGGATCCATGCGAGCGTCGATGATGGTGTGAACGCGCACGCACTCAGTCTCCATCTGATAAAAAATAAAAGACTGGAAACGAGTGCAAATCATCCAGTGGAATTCACCGTAGCGCCTGTGGATGCCACCAAGGGTTTCTAAACGTTTGAGGTCGGCAAGGATGCTTTCTCGATAGATGACACCAAGCCCAGCCTCTTGCTTGTCATAAAAGTCCTCACTCTCTCTCAAATCGAGCAATGCTTCTGGTAAGATCACGACATTCATGAAGTGATCTTGCGTGCGAGCCTCATGAATTCATCGAGAGGAATGAAGTGAGTTTTCCCTTCTGCCACAGCTTGTTTGCGCTCGCGCAAGATTTGGCGCTGCCACTCAGGCAGTTGCTCTTCGCCAACGGCTTTTTGACGAGGCTCGATGCTCGCCTCAATGACGTGGATCAACTCGAATTTCTGCTCGGTCGTCAAAAGATCGAGTGGCAAAGTCGGAAGCGGCAGGGTCGCAGTCATAGCTGGATCATATCTTGTAGGGTTTGATTTCTCAAGTACTCACTCCCCACCGCCCGCCGTCACTGTGACGACTTCCTCCACCGTGGTGATGCCTTTCGCAGCCTTTACCCAGCCGTACTGGCGCATGGGGATCATGCCGTCTTTGAGAGCCTGCACCTTCAGCTCGGCTGTGGTCGCGTGGGTTGTTATTTTCTCCGCGAGAGCCTCGGTCATGACGCAGACTTCCATGATGGCGACGCGGCCCAGGAAGCCGGTGTTGCGGCACTGGCGGCAGCCGACGGGGCTGCGCAGGCCAGCCTTCCATTCGATAGGGAAGCCGATGCCGCGCAGGAAGCTGTCTTCATGCTTCGCTGGCACTTTGCAATGTGGGCAAAGCGTGCGGACGAGGCGCTGAGCCTGGAAGGCGCGCACTGAGGTTGAGACGAGGAAGGCTTCGATGCCCATGTCGAGCAGTCGCGAGATGCCGCTCACGGCATCATTTGTGTGCAGCGTGCTCAGCACCAAGTGGCCCGTCAGCGCACCGCGCACGGCGATCTCCACGGTCTCGGCATCACGCATTTCGCCGACCATGATGACGTTCGGATCGCCGCGCAAAATGCTACGCAGACCAGCGGCAAAGGTGAGTCCGATTTCGCTCTTCACGGCGATCTGCACGACGCCGTCGAGCTTGTTTTCCACGGGGTCTTCGATGGTGACGATGCGGCGGTCTTTGGTGTTCAGCTCGCGTAGTAACGTATAGAGCGTCGTCGATTTGCCGCTGCCGGTGGGGCCAGTGACGAGGATGATGCCATTGGGCATGGCGATCAGTTTTCGCATCGTCTTCTCGGTGTCCTCGTCGAGCCCGAGCTTCTGGAAGTCGAACTTCTGGCGGGTGAGCAAACGCAGTGCCACGGACTCGCCGTTCACACTCGGGATGGTGGCCACGCGCACGTCGATAGGGTCGCCGTCGAGTTCGAGATTGATACGGCCATCCTGCGGCATCCGGCGCTCGGCGATGTCGAGGTGGGCCATGATTTTCAACCGTGAGATCAGCGACGATTGCAGCACGCGCATGTTGGGCGGCACGGGCACTTCGAGCAGCCTGCCGTCGATGCGGTAGCGGATGCGCAAGTCTTTCTCCAACGGCTCGACGTGGATGTCCGTCGCTCGCTCGCGCAGGGCCTCGCGGAAGACTTGGTTGACGAAGTTCATCACCGTCGCCTCCTCGTCCTGCTCGTCGAGCACGTTGACTTCCTGCTTCAAGTCATCGCTCTCCATGTCCTCGCGGCCTTCCAGCAGCTCCTCGAAATTCTCCGCGCCCACGCCGTAGCCCTGGTGCAGGGCTTCGAGGATGCGATGGCGGCTGGCGAGCTGCCAGTGGACGCGCTTGCGCAGCTCCTGGCCCACGGCTTGGCGGGCATCAAGGTTGAAGGGGTCATACGTGAGCAGGGTCACGTCCATGCTGGTGGATTGCAGCGGGTAGAGCCGGTAGCGCAGCGCCAGCTTCGCCGGGAAGCGGTTGTGCAGGCCGCCCTCCACGGCTTCGATGGTGCCATCGGGCAGGTAGGGCAGGCGCAGCGCCTTGCCGAGGGCTTCAAAGAAGGCCTCCTCATCGACGAGCTTGCCCTCCAGCAGGGCCTCGATGAGCGGCAATCTTTTCTCGGCGGCCTCTTCGAGTGTCTCCCGACAGCGCAGGGCATTCATGCAGCCTGCGGCAGTGGCCGTCTGGGTGAGGAGTTCGATGAGGCTGAGTGAGGCGGGGGCGGCAACGGCTGGCATGATGAGTGGGGCCGGAACTGAACGTGGGAGAAGCGGGGAAGTTGCTCTCTCGTTGGGTTATTCGTGCGGCGCTTTCTGGGCGTGGGGTGGGCAAAGGTTAAGCCGGAGCATCCACGGATGAACACGAAGGAACACAAATGAGAAAATACCCCTGTATCTAAGCTGTGATCTCATGATTCGTGACTCTCCGTGTCCATCCGTGGTTGCTCCGGCCTGCGCTATGATAATCCCTCGTTCCTTGCCAGCCGCATACTTCTTGACCCGCACGCTCGCGCCTGATTGCCTGTGCCAAATGAAGCTGCTCCTTGCCTACCTTACCGTCCTCCCTTCGCTCGTCGTAGCGCAACTGCCCAACACCGAGCTGCTCGCCCCGCGTGCTGACTTCTCTGCCGACATGGTCGCAGGCATCGACCGGTACTTGCTGCGCGAAATCGACACGGCCAAAGGCAAGCGCGCGAGCCGCTGGCAGCGCGACACCACATCGCCCGAGGCCTATGCAAAATCCATCGCGCAGAATCGTGAGCATCTGCGCGAGGCCATCGGAGCCATCGACACGCGGGTGCCCTGCACGGCATTGGAGTTTGTGGGCGATACCGATAACCCATCGCTGCTCGCCGAGACCGCACGCGTCACCGTGCATCGCGTGCGCTGGCCCGTGCTGACGGGCGTCTTTGGCGAAGGCATCCTCATCCAGCCGCGCGGCAAAATTTTGGGCCGCATCATCTACCTGCCCGATGCCGACAAGACCCCCGAGACTCTCATTGGGCTGACGATTGGCGAAGTGGATTTCATGCTCGCCGGCTCGGGTATGCAGATCATCCTGCCCACGCTCATCAGCCGTAGCAGCGACTTCTCCAGCAGCGAGCGCTACGGCATCAAGACCAACGTGCCGCACCGCGAATGGGTCTATCGGCAGTCCTACGAGTTCGGCAGGCACATCATCGGCTACGAGGTGCAGAAGGCGCTCGCACTGCTCGATTACTTTGCTTTGCAGCCCGAGAAAGTGCCCGTCACCATCGCTGGTGTAGGCGAAGGTGCTCTCATCGCGCTGTATGCTGGTGCGCTCGATACCCGCATCGCATCGGTGTACTGCTGCGGCTACTTCGGCCCACGCGAAAAGGTTTGGGAAGAGCCCCTCTATCGCAATGTCTTCGGCCTGCTGCGCGAGTTCGGCGATGCCGAGATCGCCTCCATGATTGCGCCGCGCCACCTCGCCGTGCATCACTTCAGCTACCCCAATAGCAAAGGCCCACCTGAGGCAAAAAAGGGCGAGCGAGCCATCGCTGCCCCCGGCCTGCTGCACCCGCAAAAGGTCGATGCTGCCAAGGCAGAACTGGAGCGAGCGAAGGCACTCGCAGGCGATCACGTCGGCGATTGGGCGCACTTCTTTGTCATGGAGAGCGAGATCAAAGACATCGTCGCGCACCTCGTCGATGCCCCCACCGCGCAGACTGTCATGGTCGCCGTCAACGAAGGCCGAGGCGCTCCGGCGGCGAAGGTGATTGCTCCAGTGAAGACGATTCCAGCCTTTTTGTTTCAGGCCCGCCAACAGCGCCTTGTTCGCGAACTCTGCGACTACTCACAAAGCCTCATCGTCAAGAGCGAGATGGAGCGCGACGCCGCCTTTTGGAAGCCTTTGCCACTGGGCTCCATCGCTGCGTTTGAAAAGGCCACAGCAGCCCATCGCGAACGCTTTCAAAACGAAGTCATCGGCAAGCTGCCCGATCCCAACGTACCCATGAATCCACTAAGCCGACTTGTGCGCGAGACGGACAAAGTCAGCATCTACGAAGTCACGCTCGACGTGTGGGATGGCGTCTTTGCCTGGGGCTGGCTGTGCCTGCCGAAGGACATCAAAAAAGGAGAACATCGCCCCGTAGTCGTCTGCCAGCACGGCCTAGAAGGCATCCCGGAGGACACCATCACTGACGACAAAAACGGCGGCTGGAAGTTCTACAAAGCCTTCGCCTTGAAGCTCGCCGAGCAAGGCTTCGTCACCTTCGCGCCGCATAACCCGTATCGCGGTCACGACGCCTTCCGTGGCCTCCAGCGAAAATTGAATCCCCTTGGCCTCACCCTCTATTCCGTGATCAACGGTCAGCATCAGCGCCTCCTCGAATGGCTCGGCGCGCAGTCCTTCGTTGATGCAAAACGCATTGCCTTCTACGGCCTCAGCTACGGTGGCAAAAGCGCCATGCGCACCCCTGCGCTTTTGCCCGGCTACTGCCTCTCCATCTGCTCCGGCGACTTCAACGAATGGGTGCGTAAATGCGCCAGCGACGCCATGCCCATGACCTACCTTTTCACCGGCGAATACGAAATCTGGGAGTGGCGCATGGGCACCACCTACAACTACGCCGAGATGGCCGCGATGATCGCGCCAAGGCCGTTCATGGTCGAGCGCGGTCACAACGACGGCGTCGGCACCGACGAGTGGGTGAGCTATGAATTCGCCAAGGTGCGCAGGCTCTACAACAAGCTCGGCATCGGCAACGACGCGCGCATCGAATACTTCGACGGCCCGCACACGATCAACGGCCAGGGCACGTTTGAGTTTCTCCATGAGAAGCTGAAGTGGCCAGTGAAGTGAGTGCTCCCCGCAACGCTAAGCCTTCGCCCGCACTCGAGCGCTGACCTGGGCGTAGAGCTGCTGGAACTGGCCACTGGTTTCTTCGATGCGGACGACGACGGCTAGGGGAATGCTGGGGATGGGGGCGTCGGGCAGCCAAGCGGCGGGAGTTAGGGCGATGGCGAGGGTGTAGTCGTCCTGGCTGAACTCGGGCTGATGGCGGCTCCACTCAAAGGTGTCGCGCTGGAGTGTGCCGTGGCTGCGGGCGGTGATGCCGATCTCACAAACAAGGTGGTCGCTGCTGTTGCTGTGGGCTTCGTTGGCCTCTTGCTCCTCACGCTGGTGTTGGGCTAGGATTTCGTCGATGGGCTTATCGCCCCGGTAGAGCCAGAACTTCATGCGGGCTCCGAGGTAATCGCTGAGTCCAGTGCGTTGCACGGGTGGGGCGCTGGCGACAGCGATGGTGATTCGCTTCTTTCTTTGACCGGCGCTGATGATCTCTGGCGGGACATGGATGCGGAGTATGGCGGTGCTGTTGGCTCCGGCTTCGCCTTGCCAGTAGAGGAGGGCGGAGTGGGGTTGGCATAGGAGCGCGTTGCTGCCATTGGGCAGACCGTGGCCGGTGAGGGACTGTTTTTCGTCGGTAGTGAGGCCTTGCGGATGCTCGATGCCGGTGCAGGACACGGCGAGGAAGGCGCGCAACAGCGGGGCGCTGGCATGAATGCCGAGGCTGCGGGTGTCGCGCAGGATCTGGGCGAGGTGATAGGCGACGCGTGGTGCGGCATAGCTGGTGCCGTGGGCACGGGTTAGGGCTGGGGTGAGTTGGTTACTGGCGATGACGACTTCGGTGCCGATGTTTTTGGCGTATTTGCCGGTCTCAAGGTGACGGACGAGGCTACCGCCACGCTCGACGACATCGGGTTTGATGCTGTCGCCAAAGCCTGGGCCGCTGCGGGTGAAGGGCGATGGTTCGTCGAGTTGCGCGATTAGGCCGTGGTCTCCACCTAGGATTTGCGTGGAATGTGCAATGGCTCCGCAAGTTACGGCAAGGGCCGCTGGACCTGGATCGAGGAGTTTGGCCAGGGGCGAAAACAGATAGCGCGGGTAACTGCTGTCTGGCTGGGTGCTTAACTCATGGGCGTCATCAATGGGGATGTTGCCTGTTACGCAGACGAACACGACATCAAATTCGAGGCTGAGGTGATCGATTGCGCGTGCGAGCCAGGCGTTGCGGGCGACTTGTCGGCGGGTGGCACGGCTCCAGATGTGGTCGTGTATTTGAAAGGCGAGAAGGTAGATGCGGATGCCTTGTGGAACGTAGGTTTCGACAATCTCACGTAAAATATTGGAAAGTAGCCAGGACTGCTGTTTGCGATCTTCGATGATGTCATCGATCCGCGGGGAGTCAGGATCGCCTTCATCGGTCATGATGCGGGCGCTGACGACCCAGGCCGCGGCGGTGTTTTCGTCCCCTTGGTGGAGATTGATCGTGTGGTAGGCGGCTAGAGATGCGACGCCCGAGCCGTGGCTATGCAGGTCTTCAGTGGGGGATGCTCCGTAAACCCAAGAGCGGCTGGCTTCGGCTTTGGTGATGGGCTGGAGGAAGGGATTGCCAATGGCGATGCCGCTGTCGATAACGCAGATGGTTTCGGCGTCTGGTAGCGGAGGTGTGACGGTGATATTCCCCATGCTGAAGTTATCGAAGACCGTTTTCATGGTCTCAAATCGAGGGCGTAGCTCGAAGACGGTGATGACGCGCCACCACTCGGGGGTATCGACAAGGTGTTGATAGATAGAGCCTTTGGTCCAGACAACGAGACGTGCAGCGCTGCCGAGGTAGTCAGTGTCGTAGATGGCACCTTGGGTGCCGTGTTTGAAGGTGGCTTTGAGCTGCTTGATTATGGCTTCGAGGCTTTCGGAGTGCTTCTTGGCGCTGGCGGCTTGGCTGGCAATTTCGATCTCGTAAATGAAGTGGTCGCTCTTGATGTCTTCCTCGTAGCTTTGCCTCAATTCATCGGACAGGCGCTCTTTGGGATTGGGGGCCGAGATGTCGGTGAGGATGGTCAACAGGCCGGGGTTCTTGAGCAGTGTGGCCTTGCTCCCGGCTTCGAAGTCTTGGGCGCGGGTCGCTAGCTTGCCGAGGTTATCCGCTTTGGGAATCACGAGGGTCTCGCTGTCGCCTGGCTCGCTCATAAAACTGAGGCCAGTGCCGACGAGGTCCTTTGGGACGAGTGGGCGATCGTGCTGGAGCTTGAGGAAGACGGCTCGTTTTTCGTCCGGACTGAGCTTGGCGAGGGCTGCATCGACGGTGGCGATTTGGGCTAGCACTCGCTGGGCGACTGCCTTGCGCTGGGCAAGGGTGTAGCCTGGGGGCGTTATCTTTCTTGGGCGCTGCCTTCGCCGCGCTTTGATTAATGGCGGTGGAAACCGCAGCGGCGGGAGTTCGGGGTTCATCGGGACCGGCGTGAGGTGGAGCGACGTGTTGTGGCGCTGGCGACTTTTTCCTCGAAGCGGCGGCTGGCGTTGAGGATCTCGGTGGCGTTGGTGCTGGGGCGTTCGTCGAGGACAGTGAGCTTGGCTACATCGTGGACAGCTCTTTCGATTTCGGCAAAGGAGCGCCCGACCATGTTCTTGGCTACGCTGGAGAGACTGCCGGTGATCTTGAGCCCGCTGGTGAGATGGCGTAGCAGGGCGAGGCGGTCGCGCTCGGTGGGCAGCGGGAACTCGATAACGTCGTCGAAGCGCCGCCAGAGGGCGCTGTCAAAGAGGTGCGTGTGATTGGAGGCGAGGATGACGAGGCTGTTGGGAGCGGTGAAGCCGTCGAGGCCTTGGAGCAGGGCGTTGACGACACGGCGGAGTTCGCCCACGTCGTTACCCTGGTCGCGGGACTGGGCGATGGCGTCGGCTTCATCGAGCAGCAGGACCATGGGGGTCTGGTTGGCAAGCTGGAGGACTTTGGCTAAGTTGGCTCCGGTCTCACCGACGTAGCTAGTAATGAGGCTAGCGAGACGAACGATACCGCAAGGGAGACCTAGCTCATGGGCGAGCCACTGGGCGGTGGCGGTCTTGCCACAGCCCGGCGGGCCCCAAAAGAGGAGCTTGCGGCGGGGCAGTAGGCCTGCCTCGGCGAGACGATGGCTGGCACGTTGCTCGCGCAGGACGGTTTGCAAGCTGTCGCCAGTGCCGCTGGTGAACACGAGCTGGCGATCACTGCGTGCGGGGACAAAAGTGACAAGCCCAGGAGTCTGGCGGGTGAGGACGGAGATGGAGAGGTTGGTCGTGGTGCTGGGGGCCGGTCGGACAGCGGAGATTTTTCCGTTGCTGCGTTCAGGCGTTGGGTGGAGCGCTTGCTTGAGACTGCGGGCCTCGCTTGGACGGTTCTGCGTGGCAAGGGAGCGGATGATGGTCTCGGCGCTGCGGCAAAAG
>JANOAR010000126.1:0-22826 GCA_031411235.1 Verrucomicrobiota bacterium
TATCATCACCAATCCTTGGCTTGATGCGGTTCGGCGACGGCGGGCTCGGTATTTTCCAATACAGTCCCGCCATCGCCAAACCGCCTGAGACTCAAGCCTTGGCAAAGCTAGCCACCGCTGAATCGCGGCGTTCGGGTTTAATGACCCAGATTCAAACTCGATCCAGCAAGCTTGCCGCAGCGTATTTCATGGGCTTAACCACGATTGGGCTTGCCGTTCTATCGTGTTCGGAAAAGTAAGAAGCCCGGCCACTCTTGGGCGTTGAAGCGGGCTGGAGAATGCGCTGCAAATCGCGTGGCGAGATGCCATAAAAAGAGCGTATTTCAGATGCGAAGTGGGTGTAATAGCGGAATCCCAGCTTCACCGAAATATCCTGGAGTGGTATGCATTCGCTGATCATCCAACGGGCAAGCACCGCGCGGTAGTGGCGAAAGAATTCTTTGGGGCCTATACCCACGGCGTTTTCAATCGCAGTCGTGAACTGATACATTGAAAGCTCTAGTTCTGCGGCCACTTTTGATACGGAGAAATTCGCCCGCTCGGCCATGCGCATGACATCACGGCCTTTGGCATCACACACCTGGAACCCCTTGCGGGTGAAGGTGTGGCCGCCAGTGGTTGTTGCCGGTTCTGCGAATTTCATGTTAATAATTATAGCCTTGTGGTGGGTGGCTGATCATTATCGGCATGACACAACTAGTGAACGCTTCATGTCCATTATACAATAGCAAAGAAAACTAAATGAGAACTAAGACTTTAGCTGAACACCGCGAGGAAATCAAAACCCTAAAATGGACGCGTTTTAGCGCAAAATCGTCGCTGATGACTGCCGTGCCCAGCCACACATAAGAGGATGACATTCTTCTCGCCATGAGGCGGCTATGACGTTTAAGTGCTAACGAATTCAGTGATACCCAGTCAACCCAAAACCCAAATTGTATGAGCGACATCCCCAACCCCAACAGTGGCTTCGGAACTACCCCCGGGCATGACCCCTTCCAAGCAGCAAAAGCTAGTGCCATGAAGGCTGCCGAGGAACTCCGCCACGCCGCCTCCACCAAGGCCCAAGAGCTGCGTTATGCCGCCGAAGGCCGTGCCCAAGAGTTTCGTGCTTCCGCTGGCCAGCGTGCCGACGAATTCCGCGACTATGCCGACCAAGCCTTCACCGACGCCCGCGCCCAATATGAGGACATTCGAGTTGAAGGTGAAAAATTCGTCCGCGAGAAACCCATGCATGCCGTGCTCGCCGCCTTTGGCGTTGGGCTATTCGTGGGCCTTATCCTGCGGCGCTAGTCACAACAATGCATCCTCGTGAAGGCCGGGTTCAGAGCCCGGCTTTCTCTCGTACCACTTCCTTCATGCCCACTCCCAACGATTCAACCCTGAGCCTCACGAGCCAGCGCTTGCGAGGCCTAGTGCAGGCGGGGCTGGCCTATGCTGAGGCCCGTGGCAAGCTGCTTCAAATCGAAGCCCAAGAGGCAGGGCAAGTGGCCACGCAGTTAGGTATTTCGGCAGGCCTCGCTGGCGGAGCCCTGGCGGGTGCATGGCTATTGCTCATGCCTGCCGCCGTCTCGCTCAGTGCAAAATATGTGAATCAACCCTGGGAGTACTGCGCTGCAGCTCTGGGTGCCCTGCATCTGCTGATTGGCCTTATCCTGCTGCTGCGGGTAAAGGCACGCCTGCCGCGAGTGCCGCTATTTGAAGAAACGCTCAACCAATTCCAGAAAGACCGAGAATGGATCGCGGGAACCCAACCACCCCAGCAGCGCTAAAACTGGCCCTCGTCCAGCAATTGCACAGCGCTCGTGCCGCCCTTAGCCACGAGGCGCGCTTAGCCCAGGTGGACTTGCAGCCCGCTGCGCTGGTGCGTCGCAGCTTTGCTGAGCACCGCACAGCTTGGCTCATCGGCGGTGCCGTCACGGGCATATTATTGATCCGCGTTTTGCTACCAGCGAAGAATAGGAGTGACAAAAACAGCGAACCCGCTAAAAAGCGCGGCTTCCGTGGACTATTCACCACGCTCGCCCTCTCGCTCGCGCGACGGGCGGCGATGAATTACGCCACAGATCATTTTAAAGACACCGCCCAAAGTTACCTCGACTCCCTCATCAATCGCCAAGGCAAAGCCTGACCGCTCCGATCTCATGTCGCAAGAAACCTCCGCTCCTGTCAGCGTCTCCGTCGTCGAAGAACCGCAAGTCGTGCCCGTACTCGGGTCCGTGGATGACTACCTGCGATTCTGTATGCAGTACGACGCTTCAGACCTCCACCTCGCCACCGCCTCCCCGCCGATCTGGCGTCGCTATGGCCAGCTAAGCTCCATCTGGGAGAGTGCATCCCATCGTGCGGCGAACCTCACGGCCCAGGACTCCATGCGCCTTGCCGAGGGCTTCCTCACCCCTGCACAGGCCAAGCAACTCGAAGAGCGTGGAGACGTGGACTTCGCCTATTCGCCTGGCTACGGACGCTTCCGCGCCTCAGTCGTCAAGCAACGACTCGGCATCGACATGGCCTTCCGCATCATCAATACCCATATGCGGTCGATTGATGAACTCGGGCTCCCTGACACCGTACGCACCCTCATCCGCTACCACAACGGACTCGTCCTCGTCACTGGCCCCGTCGGCTGTGGCAAGTCCACCACGCTTGCCGCCTTGATCGATGAGATTAACAAAGAGCGCCACGACCACATCATCACCCTCGAAGACCCCATTGAATATGTCTTCGAGCCCAAGAGCTGCCACATCAACCAACGCGAAGTCCACACTCACACCGCCTCCTTTGCCTCCGCCCTGCGCGGAGCCCTGCGTGAAGACCCCGACGTCATCATGGTCGGAGAAATGCGCGACCTTGAGACCATCTCCCTCGCCATCACCGCCGCTGAGACGGGGCACTTAGTCCTCGGTACCTTGCACACAGGCAATGCCCCGCGCACCCTCGACCGCGTGCTCGACGTCTTCCCCACCGACCAGCGCGACCAGATCCGCGTCATGGTTTCCGAATCCCTGCGCGGCATCATCAGCCAGCAGCTTGTCCCCCGTGCCGATGGCAATGGCCGCGCCATGGCGCTGGAAATCCTCGTCAACACCCCGGCCGTCGCTGCCAACATCCGCGATGGAAAAACCTTCATGCTCGGTGGCGTCATGCAAACCGGTAAAGCCGTGGGCATGATCACCATGGATGACTCCCTGCGAGCCCTGCACGGCAGCGGCACCATCACCCGCGACGAGTGTGAATTCCGCTCAGAAGACAAAGCCGCCATGAAGGACTACTTCAAAAAGCACTAGCCTGGAGAGTCCGCCGTCCCCTTCCATTCATCGTTCATAATTCATCCTTTCCGCCGCCCCATGTCAGCCATCGACGCCTACTTCCACAAACTCATTGAACTTGGTGGTTCCGACCTGCACCTCACCCAAGGCCAGCCGCCCAAAATCCGAGTCCACGGCAGCATCAAGCCCATCTCCGAAGACATCCTCGACGATGCCACCATGCAGAGCATGATGCGCGAAATCTGCACCCCCATGGCCTGGAAGCGCTTTGAAGAGAAGCATGACCTCGACTTCGCCTACGAGATGGATGAGGACAATCGCTTCCGCTGCAACTACCTGCGCCAGCAGTTTGGCCTCGGTGCCGTCTTCCGTATCATCCCCACCAAAATCGCCAGCCTAGAGCAGCTCGGCATCCCCGAAGTTGTGCGTGAATTCGGCCACCTGCGCAGCGGTTTAGTCCTCGTCACAGGCCCCACAGGCTCTGGCAAGTCCACCACGCTCGCCGCCTTGCTCGACTACATCAATACCAACTTCCGCAGGCACATCATCACCATCGAAGAGCCCATCGAATTCGTGCATCGGAATAAGAAGAGCATCATCACCCAGCGCGAGGTGCCCATCCAGACTAACTCCTTCTCAGACGGCCTGCGCGCCGCCCTGCGTGAAGATGCCGACATCGTCCTCGTCGGTGAAATGCGCGACCTCGAAACCATCTCCCTCGCCCTCACCGCCGCCGAGACGGGCCTGCTCGTCTTTGGCACTCTGCATACCAACAACGCTCGCAAAACCGTTGACCGTATCGTCGATGTCTTCCCCGCCGACCAGCAAAGCCAAGTGCGCACCATGTTAGCCGCCTCACTCAAAGGCGTCGTCGCCCAGCTCCTCATGAAGAAATCTGACGGCAAAGGACGCGTCGCCGTGAACGAAGTCATGGTCGCCACCCCCGCCGTCGCCAGCATCATCCGCGAAGGTGCCACGCAAAAACTCTACGACGTCATCATCGGTGGCAAAGCCCTCGGTATGCAATTCATGGACGAAGCCATCTGGAGCAAACTCCGCGATGGCCTCGTAAGCCCCATGGAAGCCTACATGAAAGCCATCGACAAAGGCCGTTTCAAAGGCTTCCTCCCCCCCGAAGACGCCGCCGTGGCAGTCATCGGCGGAGAGGATAAGAAGAAATAACAGCCGCCTCTGGTCATCATAGAACGTAACGACCTCACAGTCGTCGTAGAAGCAGGCGCTTCACTTGCCCGGTCGTTTCATAGGTGGCGAAGCCAAAGGGCGCACAGGCCTCGATGTCTCCGAGTCGAAGGCTGATTTTGCGGCCTTGGAGGCTGGTGTTGATGATGAGCCGATCATCCAGCCAGGCCTTGAGTTCATCTTTCGTGACCACGAGCCGCACGCGGTACCACTGGCTATTCACGAAGTGCTGCGCACTGCCAGTGCTGTTGTCGCTGGCGTCCTGGCCGTCGATGCTGGAGATACCCACGAGCGAGCCGCCCCAGCCGCCCAGTACAAGCGTTGCGCAGGTATCGAGGCTATGAACGGGGAAGGTGAGGGCGGCGAAGAAGTCCTGCCCCTCCACACGCCGCGCTTCAAAGCTGACCTCGTAATCCGTCACGGGGAGCTTTTCACTGGGCCAGGCGTCGAAACGCACGCCACTCATGGGCTTGCCGGGCGAAAGGGTGATTTCGTCGGCCTTGATCGAAACGGTGCCTGCATCGGGTATGGTGGCTGGCTGCCAGTGCGCCAGCAGTGGTGGCTGCAAGAGGCTGATGGGCGCGGGCTTGGTCTCTGGTCTGCACGAGGACAATACGATGAGCGCGAGCAGTGGAAGCGTAGGCTGAAGGGGCATGGGGGAAAGCTGTGGGGCGGGATGGTGTGAATCTCAACTGCACCTGCTGGGATTCTCGACAAAGGGTGGCCACCCTTTAGCATCGCATTTCCCAAAATACGGCATCGCATCTCGACCATGAAAATACCGCGCATTGTTATTCTCACCGGGGCTGGCATTTCTGCTGAGTCGGGGCTCGCGACCTTTCGCGGTAGCGATGGTCTATGGGAGGGGCATCGGGTGGAAGAGGTGGCGTCGCCCGAGGGCTTCGCGGCGAATCCTGCGCTGGTGTATGAGTTCTACAATCGACGGCGTGCCGCCCTGCGCACGGTGTGCCCCAATGCTGCTCACGAGGCCATCGCGAGGCTGCAAGCGGCATGGGGCGAGCGAGTGCTACTAGTGACTCAGAATGTGGACGACCTGCATGAGCGCGGTGGTAGCTCGCAGGTGCTGCACATGCATGGCGAGTTGCTGCGGGTGCGTTGCATGGACTGCGATCGTGCCCACCGATGGCAGGATGATTTGGATGAAACCTCGCGCTGTCCGGCTTGCAAAGCGGTCGAGACGTTGCGGCCCGACATCGTGTGGTTTGGCGAGATGCCTTACTTTATGGACGAGATTCAAGAGGCGCTGACGCAGGCGGATGGATTCGTCGCTATTGGCACGTCGGGCAATGTTTATCCGGCGGCGGGCTTCGTGCAGATGGCGGCACGCTGTGGGGCAACGACGGTCGAGATCAATCTGGAGCCGAGTCAGAATGCCAGTCTGTTCGACCTGCGGCACAGTGGCCCGGCGACGGTAGAAGTGCCGCGCTGGGTGGAGAGGATGCTGGATAGCAGTTCGGCAGCGTTGCCACGGATAAAGCCTTTGCCGCCGTGGCGGAGTGGAAGCTAATCACCATAAAAAGGCCACGCACTCGTTTCCGAATGCGTGGCCATTTTGGCGATGAGGCTAGGCTTCGATTAGGCTGCTTGTTCCTCGAACGCACAGCCGTGTTTCTCGGCTTCGGCGGGCTCGACTTCTTCGATGACGGCTAGGCTTTTCAGTAGTTCCAGGGTGTTCTTCATGGTCAGGTCATCGCGCACGCGGTCGATGGTGCCGTCCTTGCGGGCGTCAGCGAGATACTTCTTCCAGGGTTTGCCACTGCGAGCGGACATTTGTGAAAGGGCGACGCTGACTTCGCTGTCGGAGGCGTGGATTTCTTCGGCCTTGGCGATTTCTTCGAGGATGAAGCTGACTTTCACGCTCTGGCGAGCCTGCTGGCTTGCAGCGCTGACGATCTCGTCCTGGTGCTGCATGAGGGCTTCCTGATCCATGCCCTGGCGCATGGCGCGCATGGCCATGTCGTTCGTCCGGCGCTGGGCCTCGCGATCCACGGCTTCCTGGGGCACTTCAAAGTCCATCTTGTCATGCAAGTAGGCGAGCACTTGGTTGCCGTGGGAGGCGTCGCGGGCTTGCTCCAGGCGCTTGCGAATGTTGCTCTCGACTTCCTTGCGCAGGGTTTCCACGGTGAGTCCGCTCTGAACTTTGGCGGCAAAGGCTTCGTCCACTTCGGGGATGTTGCGTTGTTTCACGCCGATGCAGTTGGCGTCGATGACGAGGGTTTTGCCCTTGAGTTCTTCGCTGTGGAAGTCGTCGGGCAACGTCAGGCTCAGGGTGCGCTGCTCGTCTTTTTTGATGCCGACGAGCGCGGCGTAGAAGCCGGGGATGAAGTCCTCGGTCTTGCTCAGGAGATACATGTTGCCCTCGCTGCTGGCGAAGTAGGCGGGCAGCGTCGGATAAGCCTCGGCGACAGGCTGGCCATCGACGGTGCTAGTGTAGTTCAGCAGGACGACGTCGTTGATCGCGGCTTCGCGATCCACATCGACCATCTCCTGGTGGTGCTCGCGGAGGTGATACAGCTCATGCTCAATGTGGGCGTCGGTGACTTCGACGCGCTCAAGTTTCACGGGGATACTCTTGTAGTCGGGCAGTTCGATTTTCGGCGCGGTGCTGACTTCGGCAACGAAGTTGAAGATGTTGTCATCGCCCAACTTCATGTCCTTCACGGAGAGGATTTGGAGGACGTTGAGTTTTTGATTCTCGATGGCATCACGGAAGGATTGGTTCACGAGCTGTTGCTTCAACTCGCTGTCGATGGCGTCTTTATAGCGGCTGGTGATGACGGCGGGCGGCACCTTGCCGGGGCGGTAGCCGGGGATTTTTGCGATGCTGGTGAAGTAGGTGATGATCTTGCTGCGCTCTTTTTTGACGGCGTCCGCTGGGACTTCGACAGTGAGGACGGCACGGCAATTGGGCTGATGTTCGACGTTGATGTTCATAAAACTCGATCTAGTGGGGGTGGTCTGAATTGACGGCCCGAACGATGCGCAAACTGGCACCCCTGCCCGGGCAAAAGGGGGGCGGATCGTAGGGCGGGAAGTTTGGTTTGCAACGACAGATCGCATCCCTCAAAAACCATGAAAATACTCCTCCGCATCGAAGTCCTCTTCCTCCTCGCTCTTGCTGTTGTTGGCGGCGCGTGGGTGTTATTGTCCGATAAACCTGGTGCGCTCGATGAGGGGAAACCCGCCGTTGCATCCATCAGCAAAGATCCTGGCGACGGCTCCACTTTGATCCGGCGCTGTCACTTGGAGCGGGATGTCGGTAATGCTCGGCTGGACATAGAGCTGCGCATGACCAACAACCACTCGAAGAAGCTATTGCTCGCGCCACCAGTGCTGCGCCTCATCAATGCCAAAGGAGCCGATGTGCCCGCCTACTTTCTGCCTACCGAGCCGCCGCCCGAGCTAACGGCCAAGAGCACGCACGAGGTGCGTATGCGCTTCTGGCTGGAGGCCGATGATGTAAAAGGCGAGCTGGTTCTGGAGGTCGATGGGCAAAAATTCAACATCAAGACGGCAGCACCTCTGAACCTCGAAACGCTGAAAAATGCGGAGGCAAAGGCGATGCCAGTCGGAGGGGATTGGGGTGCGGTGAAGTAGCCAATCTCGGGATTTGGCGAGGCTATGCTGGCCTGACAACGGTGCGCCAAACCACAGAGGCATGGGCAGAGGGTGAACTATAAATCACCCCAAAAGACCGTTTGCGCCAGCCGATGGACTCCCATTAAATCGCCATCTGTTCGCGAAAAAGCTTTCCACGGCGCTGACGCCGTGAATGATGTTCGCCTGAACAGTTTTGTAATCCCACACCCACAAGCAACTACACCCTACCTCATTATGGCCAGAGCACCCAAATCCCAATCCACTGACACCGAATCCCCAGCCGTCGTCGCAGGCGGTGGCAAGCTAGCCGAAGCACGCACACGCAATCTAGACATCGCGATTCAGCAAATTCAGAAGGACTTCGGCGAAGGCTCGATCCTGCGCATGGGCGAGAGCACCAAGCTCGATGTGTCGGTGATCCCCACGGGCAATGTGCTCATCGACCAAGCCCTGGGCGTGGGAGGCCTCGCTCGCGGGCGTATTTTTGAAGTCTTCGGCCCCGAGTCCTCGGGTAAGACGACGCTGGCTCTCACCGTCATCGCCCAGGCGCAGAAGCTCGGTGGTATTGCGGCCTTCATCGACGTGGAGCACGCCCTCGATCCTACCTATGCGCGCCGCCTTGGCGTGAAGGTGGAAGATCTGCTCGTCTCCCAACCCAGCTCGGGTGAGGAGGCGCTGCGTATCTGTGAGACGCTGGTGCGCTCCAACGCTCTCGACGTTGTCGTGCTGGACTCCGTGGCGGCTCTCGTCACACGACAGGAGTTGGAAGGCGAGATCGGCGACAGCACCGTGGGTGCCCAGGCTCGTCTGATGAGCGCTGCAATGCGCAAGCTCACCTCCATCATCTCGAAGGCACGCACTTGCGTCATTTTCACCAACCAGATCCGCGAGAAAATCGGTGTCATGTTTGGTAACCCCGAGACCACGCCTGGTGGCCGAGCCCTTAAATTCTACGCCAGCGTGCGCCTCGACATCCGCCGCATCGGTGCCATCAAAAGCAGCGATGGCACGGTGACGGGCAACCGCACCAAACTGAAGGTGGTAAAAAACAAACTCGCCGCGCCTTATACCGAGGCCGAGTTCGACATCATGTACAACGAAGGCATTTCAAATGTCGGCGCCGTGCTCGACCTCGCTCTGGAGTATGACATTCTACAAAAGCGCGGCTCATGGATCAGCTACAACGGCACGCAAGTCGCCCAAGGCCGTGATGCCTGCAAAGAGACGCTCAAGAACGATGAAAAGCTATTCACCGAGATCGAATCACTAGTGAAGGTAAAACTCGCCGAGAGTGGTGGCGCGAAGTCGTCCTCATCAGGAGATTGAGCCGAGCGCGAGCCCTGCTGCTGTCGGTATAGCGAGGGCTATGCGGGGTAAGAGAGGATTGTGAGTGCGCAGCCATTGGCGAGCAGAGTCATGAGCATCATAACGGCTTTCATGAGCAAGCGCACTTTTCAAGCCGTAGCGCTGCAATCCTTTTCCCAGGCTGATCCCCGCACTCGCGCAGTCTGCTCCATCCCACTTCTAAACAAAGGCAAAATAATGCAATATTCCGTTTGCGCAGTTAGACAAGCCTGCTAGCCTCCGCGCTCCACAGCCCAGGGCACCTAAAACGGTCCTGGAAAAGGGCTTGCTTCGGCGAGCCTTTACTATCGGCCGCGACTCCGGATAACAATCGCATCAGCTGTGGGATGGGTGACTTGTCTTTCCGTGTCGTGGTCTTAGAACCGTTATCGACCCAAAGATATTTTCACCTCGTATGCCCACCATTAATCAACTTGTCCGACACGGCCGCTCCAATAAAGCGGTGAAGTCCAAGTCTCCTGCTCTCGACAATTGCCCGCAGCGTCGCGGTGTGTGTCTCCAGGTCATGACTCGTACGCCAAAGAAGCCCAACTCGGCTCTCCGTAAAGTCGCCAAGGTTCGTCTCACGAACGGATTTGAAGTTATCGCCTACATCGGTGGCGAAGGCCACAATCTCCAGGAGCATAGCATCGTGCTGATCCGCGGTGGACGTGTGAAGGATCTTCCTGGTGTTCGCTATCACATTGTGCGTGGCACCCTCGATTGTCTTGGTGTTGATGCTCGTCGCCGTGGCCGTTCCAAATACGGTGCCAAGCGTCCGAAGAAAGGCGCAGTCCCTGTAGCCGCGAAAAAGAAATAACTACTGATCTAAGTTCACGGAACCCACAATTTTCCAAACGTCATGGCACGCAGAAAAAGAGTATATGTTAAAGAGGAGAAGCGCGATTCGCGTTACGATAGCCCTCTGGTTGCCAATCTGGTCAATCGCATCATGGTTGATGGCAAGAAGTCGCTCGCTGAGCGTATTGTCTATGCTGCCATTGATAAGCTGAACGAGAAATCTGAAGCTGTCGATCCGCTTGAGCAGCTTAACCGCGCTATCGAAAACGCTAAGCCTCGCGTCGAGGTGAAGAGTCGTCGTGTCGGCGGTGCCACCTATCCTGTGCCGCTTGAGGTCACTCCTGCTCGTCAGCTTTCGTTGGCCATGCGTTGGATCATTCAATATGCCCGTGGTCGCAAAGGCACTCCAATGCACCAGGCGCTCGCCAATGAATTGAAGGATGCAGCAGGCAACACAGGCAACGCCGTCCGCAAGCGCGATGACGTTCATAAGCAAGCCCAGGCCAACCGCGCCTTTGCTCACTTCCGCTTCTAATTACCCACTCCGCAGCTTCGCTAGCTCCATACTACTTCGTTTTCACTCATGTCGAATCCCAACAGTCCTAACCGCGAGTATCCGCTAGAGCGCACTCGCAACATCGGTATCTGCGCCCACATTGATGCCGGTAAGACGACTCTCACTGAGCGAATCTTGTTCTATACAGGCATGATCCATAAGATCGGTGAAGTGCATGATGGTGCCGCTACCACGGATTGGATGGAGCAAGAAAAAGAGCGGGGTATCACAATTACTTCTGCTGCCGTTACGGCTAAGTGGAAGCAGATACCACAAGAAGGCACTTATAAAGCCTTTGAAGGTCAGGACATGCGGGTCAATATCATTGACACCCCCGGTCACGTTGATTTTACTGCTGAAGTTGAGCGTTCCCTCCGCGTTCTCGATGGTGCAATCTTCGTCCTTTGTGGTGTGGCTGGCGTGCAGCCTCAGTCTGAAACCGTGTATCGCCAGGCGCAGAAGTATGGTGTGCCTCGTATTGCTTTCGTTAATAAGATGGATCGCACCGGCGCCAACTTTGATAACGTGGTGAAGGACATTCGCGAAAAGCTCGGAGCCAATGCTTTCCCCATTCTGATCCCCATCGGTGCTGAAGACTTGCTCATCGGCCAGATCGACGTGGTGAATAAGCAGGCAGTTATCTATTCCGATAGCGATAAATTTGGTTCCACCTTCTCCATTCGAGATCTCGAAGGCGCTGAAATCGCCAAGGCGGACAAGGCTTACAACGAATTGGTCGAAGAGCTTTGCAATGTTGATGATGTCATAGGCACTATGTTCCTGGAGGAGAAGCCTATTTCGATCCCGGACGTGAAAGCGGCCCTTCGTCGCGCCACAATTAGCAATGCCATTATTCCTGTAGCTGGCGGCTCAGCCTTTAAAAACAAAGGCGTCCAGTATCTGAATGATGCCGTCATTGATTACCTTCCTGGCCCTCTCGACATCGAGCCGGCCAAGGGTATTCATCCCGATGACCATGAAATCTCGGTTGAAGCCATTCCCGATGATGCGGCAATGTTCTGCTCCCTCGCTTTCAAGCTCTGGAGTGACAAGTTTGGCCGTTTGACTTTCTTCCGCGTCTATTCCGGTTGTGTCAAAAAAGGTGACAGCATCTACAATCCCCGAACACGCAAATCAGATCGTGTGGGCCGCTTGATTCAGATTCAGGCCGCGGTGCATAAGGACATTGATTGCTGCTACGCTGGGGATATTGCCGCAATGGTTGGTCTTCGTGATGTGCGCACTGGCGACACCCTCTGCAACGAAAAGTTCGATATCCAGCTCGAACCCCCATCCTTCCCCGAGCCCGTTATCTCGATGTCTGTCGAGCCTAAGACTAAGGTTGATCAAGAGAAGATGGGTAATGCTCTCCAGCGTCTCTCGGAAGAAGATCCAACTTTCTGGGTCAAGACTGATGAAGAAACAGGTCAGACCATTATCGCTGGCATGGGTGAGTTGCATCTTGAAATTCTTCGCGACCGAATGCTGCGCGAACACAAGGTGGACACCATTGCTGGTAAGCCACAGATCGCCTACCGCGAAACCATCATGCAGGACGCCGATGGCGAAGGCAAGCTGGTCAAACAATCCGGTGGCCGCGGTCAGTATGGCCATGTTATACTCAAGATTTTCAAGAGCGAACGAGGTAAGGGTATCACCTGTGATAACAAGGTTATCGGCGGCACCATTCCCAAGGAATACATCAATGCCAGCAAGGCTGGCGCTGTGGAAGCCATGCTCAATGGAATCATCGCTGGCTACCCCGTTGTGGATGTTCATATCGACATCTTGGATGGTTCAAGCCATGACGTTGACTCCAATGAAAATGCCTTCAAGATGGCGGCAATCTTTGCCGTCAAGGATGCGCTAAAGAAAGCCAAACCAATCTTGCTTGAGCCTATTATGGCCGTCGAATCTTCCACGCCTGAAACCTATCAGGGTGACATCATGGGGGACATGAACCGCCGCCGTGGTAAGATTCAAGGCATCGACGTGAAGGGTAATCTTGCCATCATGCGTGCTGAAATTCCCCTTTCGGAAATGTTTGGCTACTCGACCGCCATTCGCACCCTTTCCAGTGGTCGTGCCAATTACAGCATGACGCCTTCGCACTTCGAGGAAGTGCCAAGAAACATCGTCGAACAAATCGTGGAACAGCGCGGTGGATCTAAATCCTAACCGCTAGATTAGAGAACCTTACGCGCACCTCATTATCATGCAAAGCCAACGCATCAGAATCCGCCTCCGGGCCTACGACTATCGCACCCTCGATAAGTCCACCGCAGACATTGTCGAGACCGCCAAGCGCACAGGCGCTAAGGTTGCGGGGCCGATCCCACTGCCAACACGCATCGAGAAATTCACCGTGAATCGTTCGCCGCACGTTGATAAAAAGTCGATGGATCAATTTGAAATCCGCACGCACAAGCGCTTGCTCGACATTGTTGACCCAACAGCACGCACCGTCGATGAGTTGAAAAAGCTCAATCTCCCTTCCGGCGTGGACATCACCATCAAGATCTAACTCACCCAAGAGGACAAATATATGAGTCTCGGACTAGTAGGAAAAAAGGTGGGAATGACCACCATTTACACCCCCAAGGGCAGAGCGATTGGCGTTACCGTCATCGACGTCTCAGGCAACCAAGTTTTGCAAGTCAAGAAGGCGTCGGAAAAAGACGGCTATGATGCTGTGCAAATCGGCTTTGACGATCAAAAGGACAGCCGTATCAACAAGCCAGACGCAGGTCACTTCAAGCGCTGGGGTGGCACTTCCAAGAAAAAAGTTCAAGAGTTCCGCCTCGCCCCTGGCGAGGTAGCTCCTGAATCCGGTAGCATTATTGCTCCTAGCCATTTCGCAGTTGATCAATGGATCGACGTGATCGGTATCACCAAGGGCAAGGGTTTCCAAGGTGTTATGAAACGCCACAACTTTGCCGGTCAACCTGCAACTCATGGTCACATGATGCATCGCCGTCCCGGTTCCATTGGTTGCCGTTTGACCCCGGGTTTGGTTTGGAAGAACCAAAAGATGCCTGGTCACGATGGTGTCAATCGTCGCACGACCCAGAATTTGCAAATCGTAGCCGTTCGCCCAGATGATGGAGTGATCCTCGTCTCGGGTGCCGTGCCAGGAGCCAAAGGCAGCTACCTCACGATCCGCCCCGCAAAGAAGAAGCCCGCACCTGCGAAGGCTTAATTAGATAAGAAGGGAACTAAAGAGTATGGCAGCAGCAACATTCACAACCTCCGCCGCGCAACAGGCGAACCTAAACCTTACCGAAGGTCACCAGGGCAAACAGGCTCTCCACGATGTCGTGGTAGCTTACCGCGCAAACCGCCGTGCAGGCACCGCCCACACCAAGCGTCGTGGCGAAGTGCAAGGATCCGGGAAGAAGCTTTGGGCTCAAAAGGGTACTGGCAACGCCCGTATGGGCAGCCGTCGTAGCCCCATCTGGAGCGGTGGTGCAACAGTCTTCGGTCCTCGAACTCGCGACTTTAGCCTCACCACCACTAAAAAGGTTCGCGTTCTCGCTTTCCGCACGGCGCTTACCGCTCGTATCAACGACGGCGACGTGCTCTCGGTTCCTAGCTTTTCTGTCGGTGATGGTAAAACAAAGTCCTTTGTGGCTGCCGTTGCTGGACTTACAGATTCCAATTCCACCCTTATCATTGGCACTCGTTTCGACGACATGACTTTCCGCGCTGGACGCAATGTTCAAGCGGTGCAACTCGCCAGTGCTGAAGATGTTAACGCCGAGCAATTGCTCAATTATAAGAAGGTGATCATCACCGCCGACGCCCTCGAAACCCTCGCCCGGAGGACTGCTTAATTCGTCATGCAAGACCTTTACCAAGTCATTAAGACTATCCGTCTCACTGAGAAGGCCACCCTCCTTGGAGATAAGAACAATGAGTTCGTCTTCAAGGTAGATTCCAAGACCAACAAAGTTGAGATCAAGCAGGCTGTTGAGAAAATCTTCGGCAAGACGGTGATCGGTGTTCGCACCCTCAACGTCCTCGGCAAAGCGCGGCGCGCCAAACGTGCAGATGCGGGCCGTACCAATCATTGGAAAAAGGCCATTGTCCGTCTCGCTCCCGGCGAACGCATTGATCTTGTGTAATATCTCAGGCTCGCCGCAACCCTTTATTAGAATCGCACCTTTATGGCGTTAAAAGAATTCAGGCCCAACACGCCTTCAAACCGCTACAAGCAATGGAACTCGTTCGACGAGATCACCAAGCATGAGCCCGAGAAGTCCCTCACCACCGCTCTGCGCAAGTCCGGTGGCCGTAACAACACAGGCCGCATCACTTGCCGACACATCGGTGGTGGCCATCAGCGCCGTTACCGTCTTATTGACTTCAAGCGTGCTCGTCGTGATGAACCTGCCAAGGTGATCGGCGTCGAATACGACCCGAATCGTTCGGCTCGTATCGCACTTATCGAATTCAAGGACGGTCAAAAAACTTATATCCTCTCGCCTGTTGGACTCGAAGTGGGTCAATTGGTTATAGCTGGGGAAAAGGCACCCCCAGAACTGGGCAATGCTCTTCCCTTGGCTAAGATTCCCCTTGGCACCTCGATTCATAATATTGAATTGATTGCTGGCAAAGGCGGCGTCGTCGCCCGTGCTGCAGGTCAAGAAGCCATCCTATCAAACCGCGAGGGTGAATATGCTCTTGTGAAGATGCCTTCCGGGGAAATCCGCAAGATCAAAGCAGCCTGCTACGCCACGATTGGCCAAGTTGGTAACATCGAGCACATGAACGTCGTCAGTGGTAAGGCTGGGCGCACTCGCTGGCAGGGCACTCGCCCCACAGTGCGCGGTATGTGTATGAACCCCATTGACCATCCCAACGGTGGTGGTGAAGGTCGTTCCAAGTCCGGTGGTGGTCGTCAGCACCTTCTCAGCCCCTGGGGCCATGCGAAGGGTGAGAAGACTCGCAACAAGAAGAAGGCGACTAATCGCCTCATCATTCAGGGCCGCAAGGGCAAGAAATAAGCAACTTATCTGATTTCATATTATGGGACGTTCACTCAAAAAAGGACCCTTCGTTAACCAGAAGCTGCTGCTGAAAGTTGACAAACAAAACGAGGCCGATCACAAGCGCCCGATCAAGACTTGGGCACGCAGCTCAATGATCACGCCTGACTTGGTGGGACACACCTTCCTCGTTCACAATGGCAAAGATTTCGTCAGTGTCTATGCCACGGAAAACATGGTCGGCCATCGTCTCGGCGAATTCTCGATCACTCGCATGTTCAAGGCCCACGGCGCTACTGCTGTTAAAGTCACTAAGTAATCCTCGATAAGTTACTCATCATTCTCATGATTTTACTCGCCACTATTCGTCAACCTTTTATCGCCTTGCTGCTTTCCGCAGTGATTGCGAGTGGGTTGGTGCGTGTGCAGGCTGATGAGAAGATTGAGTTGATGGAGCTGAAAACATCTCTCGATGCTTCAGCAAAACTTATTGTGGAGCTTCAGGCTCAAGTCGCTGCGCAGCGCTCACAAGCTGCGGCACTTACTTCCAATCTCGCCTCGGCTAATGCTCAAGCCACCAACGCTCGTGAACAATACGAGCGCCTGCGTGGCGTGATCGAAGGTCTGGGAGTCGGTGCCCTTAGCGGTTCCACGGATGAAGTCCAAGCTCGACTGCTAGCTGCTCTTGGAGACCTACGTTTGGTCGATGACCAAAAGCGCAAACTGACTGAGGCGCTGATCAATCTCAGCGAGGCCGCTATAGTTTATGCTAAGGCATCGCCCAGTACGGACGAAGTAGTGAAGAAGCAGATTGAGTCCAATCTTGCGGCTGCCGAGCAAGCCATCTCGGGTGGCCAAGCTAATGGAGCAGGGGATGCGAGTCCTCGTGATATTCACAACGCCCAAGTCGTTAGCATTAAGCCCGAGGGTGGTATCGCTATCTTCAATGTAGGCACCCGCGACGGAGTTCGCGTGGGGATGCCATTTCAAGTATTTCGCGGGGACAAGGTCATTGCACGGGCAATGGTTGTTGATGTCCGCAAAGGTGTCTGCGGTGCCATAGTGCAGGAACTGCTGGGCGCAGACAACCCCGTCAAAACAGGTGATCGCGGTGAAGTCGATCCAACACGCACATTTTAAAGGAAGAAGGTTTTATGGAGGTCCAATCGCTATACAAATACGCTAGAATTTCGGCCATGAAGGCTCGTGAGGTTGCTCGTGAGATTCAAGGAATGCCGGTTTCACTCGCTCTCAGCACACTGCATTACACGCCCAAGAAGGCTGCGCAGTTGTTTGGGAAGACACTGCAATCTGCCGTCGCCAACGCCGAGCATAACCATTCTTTGGAAGCTGATGACCTCTTCGTAAAGAGTGCCACCGCCACCGATGGACCTGCGTTGAAGCGCATCATGCCCCGCGCTCGTGGTTCCGCCTCGCCGATCAAGAAGCGCATGTGCCACATCAAAGTGGTCGTCGCTTCCCTCACTCAGACCGCCGCAGCAAAGGCTGAAGCCGATGCTAAGAAGGCAGCCAAACAAGCAGCTAAGGGTGGCGTCGTCGCTGCACCTGTCGCCGTCAAAGCCAAGCGCACTCGCAAGGTCGTTGACGCTGAATAATTTGCAGAATCACTGAAGCCCTCGACTCAAGACTACAATGGGACAAAAAGTAAATCCAATCGGTTTCCGCCTCGCCATCCAAAAAGACTGGCGTTCTAAGTGGTATGCACCACCCAAGGAATATGCAGATTTTCTGCACAGCGATCTCAAGATTCGCAGCTATCTCAAGAACAAACTCTTCCAAGCGGCTGTCGCTAAGATTGTCATTGAACGTGCTTGGAATCTTGTTCGTGTTACCTTGCACACCGCTCGTCCCGGTCTTGTGATTGGTCGTAAAGGCCAAGAAATCGACGTGATGAGCCAAACCATCTCCGACATGTGCGGTGGTAAGCAAGTCAAGATCGACATCTTCGAAATCAAGCAGCCTGAACTTGATGCCCAGCTTTGCGCTGAAGGCGTGGCTACTCAGCTTGAACGTCGTATTTCCTTCCGTCGTGCCATGAAGCGTACCGTGCAGATCGCCATGGAAACAGGTGCCGATGGTATCAAGATCCGTTGCTCTGGTCGTCTCGGTGGTGGTGATATTGCCCGTGCTGAGTGGTATCGACTTGGCAAAGTGCCACTCCAGACTCTCCGTATCCCCATCGACTACGGCTTCGCTGAAGCTCACACCGTGTATGGCCTCATCGGCATCAAAGTGTGGATGAACAAGAACCCGGATGCAGAAGCCATTGTCCGCCCTGGTGGTGATCGTCGTGGTGAACGCCGCAACGATCGCGGAGACCGCCGTGGCCCACCTCGTGGCGCACCAGGTTCAGCCCCTGCTGGCGCTCCCGCTTCGGCACCAACAGGTGTTCCAGCCCCAGACGCTTAGTTCTAAGTTGCTATCGTCTTCTTACACCCATTTTAATCCCCATCTCATAGGAAAAGACACAGTATGGCCCTCTTGCCCAGCAGAATGAAATATCGGAAGCAGCAGCGCGGTAGCCGCGCTGGTAATGCGACCAGTGGCAACAAGCTTGATTACGGCGACTTCGGTCTTCAGACGCTTGATCGCGGCTGGATCCGTGGCAACCAAATCGAAGCCTGTCGTGTTGCGATTACCCGTTTCCTCAAGCGTAAGGGCAAGGTCTTTATCCGTATCTTCCCACATAAGTCCGTCACCGCTCGTCCGCCAGAAGTTCGAATGGGCAAAGGCAAGGGCTCTCCTGAGTTTTGGGTTGCCGTGGTTTATCCAGGCACCGTCCTCTTTGAAGTGTCGGGCGTGCCGGAAGCCATCGCCCGTGAGGCTTGCCGCCTCGCGGCAACTAAGCTGGGGCTTCGCACCCGCTTCATCGTTCGCCAGGGCGCTCATTAACCCCATCCACCGATACTAAGTTATGAAAATCAAAGACCTGCGCGAACAATCCGTGGATGAACTCAATCGCGCTAGCCGTGAATTGAAACACGAATCCCTCACCCTCCGCATTCAACAGACCACGGGTCAGTTGGAAAACCCTTCGCGGATCAAGTCGATTCGCCGTGAGGTTGCTCGCATTGAAACCATCAAATCCGAGCGCGCACGCAAAGCCGTCGCTAAGGCCTAACACGCAACTTAATAACTCAAGACACTATAATGAGCGACGCCACAACAGCAGAAGCAGCGGCTACGGCCACGGAAGCCCGCACCTCACTCCGCAAAGATCGCGTGGGCACGGTAGTTTCCAACAAGATGAACAAGACCATCGTGGTCGAAGTGGAACGCCGCGTTCCCCATCCCAAGTTTAAGAAGATTGTGCGCATGACTTCCAAGTTCTATGCGCATGATGAAAAAGAAGAAGCGCAAGTGGGCGATAAGGTACTCATTTCCGAGACCCGCCCAGTGAGCAAACTCAAGCGCTGGCGCTTGGTTGAAGTGCAGAAGCACTAATCGCCGCAAAACGAATAACTCTAAAGAGGAAAGACTGGCTATATGTTGCAGATGGAATCCAAATTCGCGGTGGCTGATAACACCGGGGCTCGCGTTGCCAAGATGATTGGCGTGCTGGGTAAAAAGAACAGCCGTTTCGCCTTTATCGGCGACATCATCACCTGCCATGTGCGTGAATCCACGCCCACAGCAGCTGTGAAAAAAGGAGAAGTCGTCCGCGCCGTTGTGGTTCGCACCGCTTTCCCCATTCGCCGCCCCGATGGTTCGATCCTGCGCTTCGATAAGAACGCAGTCGTCATCATCGACAAGGATAACAATCCTCGTGGTAGCCGTATCTTTGGCCCAGTGGCCCGTGAACTTCGCGATAAGAACTTCATGAAAATTGTTTCCCTCGCTCCTGAAGTACTATGAGCCGCATTAAAACACACGTCAAAAAAGGCGACCAAGTCACCGTCATCGCTGGAGCCCACAAGGGTGCCGAAGGTGCCGTGCTCAAGGTCGATACCGAAAAAGGTCGAGTCTTCGTTGAAGGCGTTTCCAAAATTAAACGCACCGTCAAAGGCACCCAGGAAAAGCCCGAAGGCGGGTATAAAGACCTGGATCGCCCCATCGCAATCTCCAACGTGAAGCTTTCCTCTGAAAAGCCCGTTAAAGTTCCTGCTAAAAAAGCAGCGGCAAAAAAGGCTGCCAAAAAAGCGGCAAAAAAGTCAGTTGATTAAAGTTAGAGTCCAAGCACTATCCGCGCCCCCCCTGTCCTGCGTTAAAACACGCAGGGGATAGGCGACGGAACAGCCCCACAAGATAATGGAACCAGCACTGCGCAAGACATATAAAGAGGCCATCCCTGAGCTTATCAAGAGCCTTGGATTGAAAAATATTCACGAAGTCCCTCGCCTGGAGAAGATTGTTGTGAACTGCAGCGTCGGCTCGCAGCAGGATCGCAAGGTCGCTGTTGAAGATGCCAGCAATGAAATGGCACTCATCACCGGCCAGAAGGCAGTCATCAGCCTCAGCAAGAAAGCGATTTCAAACTTCAAGCTCCGCCAGGGTGAACCTGTGGGAGTAAAAGTCACCCTCCGTGGTCGTCGCATGTATGATTTCATGCTGCGCCTCGTGAAGACAGCTATCCCGCGTATTCGCGACTTCCGTGGCGTGCCTCCGCGTGCCTTTGATGGCCGTGGCAACTACACGCTCGGCATCTCTGACCAGTCGATATTCCCTGAAATCGAACTCGACAAAGTGAAGCGCACACTAGGCTTCGACATCACCTTCGTTACCAGCAGCAACAACGATGATCATTCGCGTGCCATGCTGAAAGCCCTCGGAATGCCCTTCCGTGAACGCTCCGCCAAAAAGGAAGGCGAGTCTGAGGCCGCTGCCTAATTCTCGACAACTCACAGCAAACACTGACTGACACATGAGCGCACTGACCGACCCTATCGCTGACTTTTTGACCCGTATCCGTAATGGCTGCATGGGCAATCTTCAGGAAATTCACGCCCCTTATTCGAAAATGAAAGCAGAGATTAGCCGCATCCTCCAAGAGGAAGGCTATATTTGGAGCTATGAAGTGGACACCAAAGGTGCCCATCCAGAGCTGAAGCTAAAGCTAAAATATGACGACCGTACACCGGTGATTCGCTATTTGAAGCGCGTCAGCAAGCCAGGTTTGCGCAAGTACGTTTCCACCTCGGACATACCTCGGGTGCTCGGTGGCCTTGGCATCTCTATCTTATCCACCCCGCGTGGTCTTATGACTGGCAGCAAAGCTCGCAAAGCCCGCGTGGGTGGTGAATTGCTGGCCTATATCTGGTAACATTTAAAAAGGAACCACACTATGTCTCGCGTTGGAAAACAATTGATTACCGTCCCAGCTAAGGTCGCCGTTAAATTCGGCAGCGATCGTTCCGTGCTGGTCGAAGGCCCCAAGGGCAAGCTTACCTGGGCGCTGCCGGAAGGCATCTCCGCTGCGCAAGATGGCGCAACAATCAAGGTTGAGCGTGCTAACGAAGATCGCACTGTGCGTGCTCTTCATGGAACGGCGCAGCGCCTGATCAGCAACATGATCATCGGCGTTAGTGACGGCTACAAAAAGAATCTTGAAATCGTTGGCGTGGGTTTCCGCGCTTCGGTCAAAGGTGCGTTCCTTGATCTTAGCCTTGGCCAATCCCATCCTCGTTTGCACCCCATCCCAGCCGGGCTGAAGGTCACTGTTGATGCGAATACCAAGATTGCAGTTGAGGGCATCGACAAACAAGTTGTTGGCCAATTCGCTGCCGACGTCCGCGCCTACTATCCGCCTGAGCCTTACAAGGCCAAGGGTGTGCGTTATGCAGGTGAAATCATCCGCCGCAAGGCTGGCAAGAGCGTCAAATAACCGCCTAGCACCACTCACATCATGGCTACCAAGAACAGAAAACAAGCACGCGAACGCATTCATGCTCGCATCCGTCGTCGCCTTAGTGGCACAGCGGCCCGCCCCCGCCTGGCGGTTTATTTCTCCAACCAGAACGTCTATGCACAGGTCATCAATGATGAACTGGGCGTCACCATCGTCTCGGCTTCGACCGTTGAAAAAGGTGTTACAGGCACTTCGAACGTTGAGACGGCAACTCGCATCGGCGCAACCATCGCCGAGCGCGCCACTGCCAAAGGTATTGGTGCAGTGGTCTTTGACCGCGGTGGTTTCACCTTCCATGGCAAAGTGAAAGCTTTGGCCGACGCCGCCCGCGAAAAGGGCCTTAAGTTCTAATTCAAATCTACTTTTTATGGCTGAACAAGGACAAGGACAAGGAAATCAACGCGGTCGCGGTGATCGTCGTCAGGATGATCGCGCACCCTCCCCTTATGTGGAGAAGGTTGTTCACATCAATCGTTGCGCCAAAGTCGTAAAGGGTGGTCGTCGTTTTAGCTTCAGCGCCCTTGTGGTGGCTGGTGATAAAGCAGGCAAGATCGGCCTCGGCTTCGGTAAAGCCAATGAAGTTGCTGATGCAATCAAGAAGGCGACCGAAGGTTCCAAGAAGGAATTCATTTCCATCAATCTTAAGGACGGCACTATCCCGCATGAAGTCATTGGCCGCCACGGCGGTGGTTACATCATGTTGAAGCCCGCTCGTCCAGGTACTGGCATCATCGCTGGTGGCGGCGCTCGCGCCGTGCTCGAAGCCGTCGGCGTCAAGGACGTCCTCGCCAAGAGCCTCGGTTCCAGCAACCACGCCAACGTCGTCAAGGCTACCCTCGCAGCGCTGCAAGCCCTGCGCATGCCCGACGAAATCTTCCGCTCACGCGGCAAGAAGCTCGCCGAGAAGGCAGCTCTATAAAGCTATACAGCAACCCCCGCTTATCTTCATTCTATGAGACTTCACGATGTAAAACCCCGCCCCGGAGCCAAGCACCGCCATCTGCGCGTCGGCTGTGGTGAAAGCAGCGGTCACGGCAAAACCTCAGGCCGTGGTCACAAAGGCCAGAAGGCCCGTTCCGGTGGCGCTATCCGCCCTGGATTCGAAGGCGGCCAGATGCCCATGCACCGTCGCTTGCCCAAGAAGGGCTTCAGCAACGCCATGTTCCAGGACAAGATCGAAG
>JANOAR010000127.1:0-6385 GCA_031411235.1 Verrucomicrobiota bacterium
CTCGATAAAGTCCTCGGCTACGGGTTGCTCCACGACCTGCTGCCGTTCAACCAACACATCCTGCTGCTCAGTGGGCGCGTGTCCTTCGAGATGATCCAGAAGGCTCTCGCAGGCGGCATCGCCATCGTCGCTGCCATCTCCGCGCCCAGCAGTCTCGCGGTCGAGTTCGCAGATGAAGCGGGCCAGACGCTCATCGGCTTCCTGCGCGGGCAGACCATGAATGTTTACACCCATGGCCAGCGGGTGGCCGAATGATTTCCGTTCATTCCAAAACCCAGATCATACTCCGATTGACTCGCCTCCCCGAGACAGACAGTCTCGCCGCGCTCAAAAAGGGGCTAGGCAAGTAAGCCAAGGTTCAACCAATAACAGATACACAATATGGGACTCTTCGATTCAATCGCAGGCAAAGTGATGGGCAGTGTGCTCGGTGGCGGACAACAAGCAGGCGGAGCCGACCTCGGTAGCCTCCTCGGTGCCGTGATGAGCGGCAAGGCTGGCGGCGAAGGCGGCATGGCTGGCATGTTAGGCAATGTCATGACGGAAGCCGGCGGTCTCGAAGGCATGGGCGAGAAGTTCAAGCAAGGTGGTCTCGGCAACGTCTTCTCCTCATGGGTCGGCACAGGCGCGAACAAGCCTGTGACAGGTGACCAACTGCAAAACATTCTCGGCAATGAAGCGGTCGCAGGTGTCGCAGAAAAGCTCGGCATCAACGTCCAGCAACTGCTGCCCCTGCTCGCTCAGTTCCTCCCCACCATCATCGACAAGCTCACACCGAATGGCCAAATCGACCCCGACGCAGCGCAAGGCCCAGGGCTTGAGCAAGCCCTCGGCGGTCTCCTCCAAGGCCGTGGTCTCACCAGCATTCTCGGCGCGATGATGGGCGGCAGATCCTAGCCGTGCAGCGGACGACAAGCGCGTCGTCCTTCACGAGCCGATAGCTCCTTCGTGGGCTGTCTGCTTTTTACTTCGCTTCGCTCGGCAAGGCTCGTGCCTTGGCCAAAGCGATGGCTTCCAGATACACATCCTCCAACTTCGCCACCTGTGCCTCGGCGGCAAAGTCACGCCGCACGCTTGCCGCCGCCGCCTGTGAGAAGCTTGCCAGCTTTTCTGCGTCACTCATCATCGCCAGCATCGCAGCCGCCAGCTCCTCGGGGCTGCGCTCGGGCACTAGCAGGCCATCGTGGCCATTCGTTACTGCTTCGGGGATGCCGCCGTGCTGCGTCGCCACCACGGGCAACCCCGTGGCCATCGCCTCCAGCATCGAGTTCGGTATGCCTTCCTGATCACTCTCTTGGGTCAGCTCGCTGGGGTGCAAAAAAAGCTGCGCCTGCTGATACTCGGCGAGGAGTTGCTCTTGGCTTAGCCAGCCCAGTAACTCCACATTTTCCGCTAGGCCACGCGCCTGAATGGCCTCGCGCAGCTTGCCTTCCTGTGGGCCAGTGCCGCAGATGAGAAACTTCGCACGAGGATGCTGCTGCACCACGAGGCCCATCGCTTCGATTGCCGTGAGTAGTCCCTTTTTCGCAATGAGTCGGCACGCCTGCACCAGCCGCCACTCGCCGTTCGCGGGCGGGGTGCGGACGGCGGCGGTGAGGTGCGAGAGCGGTATCGGCGTGCGATTCAGCCGCAGCTTTTCTTTAGCACAGCCCAGTTCGGCGAGGCGCAACAACAAGGACTCGCTGCGGCCCATGACTAGCTCCGCGTCTTGAAATACCTCGCGTAGCGCCGCCACATGCTCGGGCTTATCCATGTCCTTCGCCACATCCACGCCATGGAACGACACCACCCACGGCCCGCCCCAGGCCCGCAGCATGGGCAGGAAACTCACCGCCTTGTGGCCATAATAAACATGCACGAGATCAGGCTCATCACGCGCGACGTGGTCGAGGAAGTCCCACTCATAACAAGGCCCCGTGAACTTATTGATCTCAATCGGCGGTGGCCACTGGCGAACGATGTACTTGTACCAGAAGCGCAGGATGAAGTTCCCCTTCGCCCGATGATGCAGCTTCGTCAGCTTGGTGATCGGCGAAAACGGAAACAGCTCTGTATTCTCGATCCACTGCGCGTAAACCGTCGTGCGCACCCGCTGCAAGCCGATGAGTTGGCGGTAGATGCTCTGCATCTCCGCCTTTAAATACGTGCCGCAGATGCTAACGACGTGTGGGCGAGGATCAATGACTGGCTCTTCGGGCATGGTTATGAAGGCATCCGTCGTCCTCGTTTTCCGACTCGAAGGCGCTTGGACTTCTTCAGTCCGCATCATTGCCCTTTACCGCCAGCCCCACCACCGCCTCGCTCACCGAAGCCATGGCAAAATCACGATTGAGCTTGGCGATCCAGTCCACGCTGATTTCCTTCGGGCAAGCCGCCTCGCACTCGTACTGATTCGTGCAGTTACCGAAGCCATTGGCATCCATCGCCCGCACCATATCCAGCGTGCGGCGCGTCTTCTCAGCTTTGCCCTGGGGCAGCAGATTGAGTTGCCCTGCCTTGGCGGAAACGAACAGCATCGCACTTGCGTTTTTGCACGCAGCCACACAGGCACCGCAGCCGATGCACTCCGCTGCGTCCATCGCCTTGTCGGCTAAATCTTTGCCAATGGGAATCACATTGGCATCCACCGTCGAGCCCGTGCGCACCGTTACGAATCCACCTGCACGCTGCACATTATCGAAGGCGCTGCGATCCACGACCAAGTCGCGCACCACGGGGAAAGCCCGAGCGCGGAACGGCTCCACAAAAATGGTATCGCCCGTGCGGAACTTGCGCATGTGCAGTTGGCACGTCGTTGTCGCCTTCTCGGGGCCGTGCGGCCTGCCATTGATCACCATCGAGCACATACCGCAGATGCCTTCGCGGCAGTCATGGTCAAAGGCCACAGGCTCATCGCCCTTCTCAATCATCCGCTGATTCACGATGTCCATCATCTCCAGGAAGGAGGCATGGTCGGGGATGTCATTGGCTTCGATGTCTTGGAAGCTGCCTTTGGCGTCTGCACTGGCTTGACGCCACACTTTGAGATGGAGATTGAGGTTCGACATGGGGCTAGGAAAAGGAGCGCGAACACAGTCGCAAGCAAGCCTCTAGTCAATCCGAGAAACGCATTCCCATGCATTCATCCTCGTGCTGGGCGCATCTGCGCCCGGTGCTCCGAGGGCCGCCAGCCGATCCATTTTTTGAAAGTGTTCGAGAACACAAAAGGATTCACATAGCCCACTAGCTTCGCCACCGTCTCCACCTTGTTATCCGTCGTCGCTAGCAGTTCCGCCGCCCTGCGCATCCGCAGCCAGATAACGTGCTGCATCGGGCTGCGGCCCAGGGCCACACGGCACAGCCGCCGCAAGTGCTCAGGGCTTACATGCACCTCGTCGGACAAAGCCGTCAGCGTCCAATCCTTGCCCACATTTTTGGCCACCTTCTCCCAGAGCCGCCACAGCCGGTCATCCTGCTGCCAGGGCCGGACGAAGCGCAGCACATTCAGGTGAATCAGCTCCGCCCAGTGAAACATCGCTGCTGGAGCCGCGACAGCACAAGCCTCCGCAATCAATCCCTCCACCGCATGAAACAGCGCCTCGCCAGCGAAGCCCGCCAGCAAAGGCGAACTCGACGTCAGCAACGGCTTCTGCTCCGTACCCTGCTCGTAGCGCACCCACACGCAGCGCCAGTCTTTGCCCTTCACCGCGCGGAAGGCGTTCGTCATAAAGGCAGGCAGAGCCACCGCCATACCCGCCCCACAGCCCTGCCAGCGGCCATCCACCAGCACCTGCCCCTCGCCACCCACACAGGCGAGAAAGTAAACACCACTCGATCTCTGCCGCAAGATCTCATAGGGCACACGCGCCACCATCACCCCCGCGTGCGCTATTTGATGCGCCCCCAGCGCCTCGCAGACGGGCGCACCCTTCAGCCAATCTCGCCCATCGCGTGTACTTGCCCGCACCACACGAAACTCCGTGCCAGCGCCGTGAATGTGTTTTTCAGAGAGGTCTAATAGAGGTGCAGGACTGGGCATGGCGGTGGCAGGCTACGACACTGCATGGGAATGCCTTCCATGATTTCACCATCCATAATTCAGTCTTGCCCGAGCCCAGCCGCCCCCGCCCTCAGGAAACTCTTTTCTCCCCCAAGATTTCTCTTTTCTCCCCCGTGGCAGCTCGGGAAGGCCCTCAGATTGGTCCAGCCGTACCCGTGGCAGCTCGGGAAAGCCCCGTGGCAGCTCGGGAAGGCCCCGTGGCAGCTCCAGCCATACCCGTGGAAATCATTTTCCCGGTCGAGAAAACTCCAATCTGTCGGCAGAAAAGCCTTTCCACGGCCGGGAAAACGATTTCATCAGTCCCTTTTCATCCCCTTTGACCCCAGCCCAGCCCTAGTGCCATCAGCAAAGGAAAGCTACCGCCCGTTTGGCAAGCAGGATTTGACCTCTCGCAAAGGCGAGAAATTTCGCCCGGAAGCGCCGCCTTTCCGGCTCCCTCCTCATCTCCTTTTCCAAATCTCCACGACTCCACCGGGCTCGACAAAGAAGGGCCTGGCCCTGCTTGATAAGCTGGATGCCGCGTTTTCCGCCGCGAAGTAGAGGCAGAGTTAAACAGCACGAAGCCGTTGACCTTGCCTCTCTCATGCGTGCATGATGAACCATGATTTCCGAACTCGCCACCCTAGCGCCAACGCTGGACGGCAGAGCGCGACAGGAAGCCTTTGGGCAGTTCCTCACGCCCTCGCCTGTGGCGGATTTTATGGCCACGCTGTTTCACGCCCTGCCGCGTGATGTTCGGCTAATTGATGCGGGAGCCGGGGCGGGAGCACTCACGGCAGCGCTCGTGCGGCGTGCTTGTGTGAAAGGTTCGGGGGTGAAGTCCATTCACTCGACAGCCTACGAACTCGACTCGAAGATTCTCCCAGCCCTACGGGAGACGCTGGCAGAGTGTGAATCTCTTTGCAGAACGCAGGGGATTCTCTTCAAGGCGGAAGTTCACCACGCGGATTTCATTCAAATGATGGCCGGGAAGTTGTCGGGCGACTTGTTCAGCACTCCTGCGCCATCGTTCAACGTCGCTATCGTCAATCCGCCCTACAAGAAGATCAACACCAGCTCGCCGGAACGTCTGGCGCTTCGTTCTGTGGGCCTAGAGACAAGCAACCTCTACACGGCCTTTGTGGGGCTTCTGGCGCGTTTGCTGGACTCGGCTGGACAATTGGTAGCCATCACGCCCCGGAGCTTCTGCAATGGCCCCTACTTCCGCCCATTTCGTGAAGACTTTCTGAACTTGATGGAACTCCACCGCCTTCACGTTTTCGAGTCGCGCGATGCCGCGTTTCGTGACGATGCGGTGTTGCAAGAAAACGTCATTTTCCACGCCACCAAAGGCAATGCACAACCACCCATCGTCACCGTGTCATCTAGCAGCGGAGAAGACGGCGCTTCCATCACAGCAAAGGGCTTCCCTTTTGGTGAAATCATTCACGCGAACGACGCGGAGCGGTTCATTCACATTCCAGCCGACACGAGGCACGCCAGCGCAACGGCGCGGCTTTCAGATTTGCCCGCTAGCCTCGCGTCCCTTGGCTTGACTGTCTCAACCGGGCGCGTGGTGGACTTTCGGCTAAAGGACGCGCTACGGCCCGCGCTGGTGCCGGGAACGGTGCCCTTGCTTTATCCGTGCCACTTCAACGGAGGAACGGTTCATTGGCCCAAGCTGGAATCTCGCAAGCCGAACGCAATTCTCGACAACGCAGAAACGCGCCCTTGGCTCGTGCCGTCGGGCCTCTACCTGCTCACGAAGCGTTTCACTTCCAAAGAGGAACGGCGGCGACTCGTGGCTTGTCTGTTTGATCCTGCTGACGTGAAGGCGGAATGGCTCGGCTTTGAAAATCATCTGAACTACTTCCATGCCAACGGCAAGGGGCTGGAAAGGAAGCTCGCGCTTGGCTTGTTCGTCTATCTGAACTCAACACTGGTTGACCAATACTTCCGTTGTTTCAGCGGACACACTCAGGTCAATGCAACCGACTTGCGCCAGCTAGCCTATCCCGACCGTGCCACACTGGAAGCGATGGGAGGCGCGTTGAAACGCCCCGACGCATCCCAAGACGAACTAGACCAACTTGTAGAGCATCATCTTCATGGCTTCCAACAATTCTGACCGCGCCAGTAGCGCGAGAAAACGCCGTCTCGTAGAAGCCATTGAAGTTCTGACAGCCTTGCAGTTTGGCCCCAGGCAAAGGAACGACACCGCCGCTTATTCGCCTCATCCTGGAAGTTAAGTCATGGAGTTAGTTGGGTTAGTCAGCCAACCAGTGTCCATTTTGATTCGTGGAGAGCATAAAGTCGGAGCTTGAGGAAGGCATAGTCGCGCAGGCCGTAGGTGGCGCAGAGCATGCC
>JANOAR010000128.1:0-2875 GCA_031411235.1 Verrucomicrobiota bacterium
GCTGGCGCTTGCGCTGCCTGCGCGCCGACAGCGGGTTCTTTGATCAAGCTCTGCTCGCCATGCTCGAAGAGCACGCCGTGCCCTACATCATCGTGGCGCGCATGACCACCGCACTCAAAAGGCGCATCAACAGCGCTACGCTGGTGTGGCGCGACATCGGCAAGGGTTACGCCGTGAGCAGCTTCACACTCAAGCTGCATGGCTGGGGCGACACGCGCCGCTTTGTCGTCGTGCGCGAGCTGGAGCGCGAGGACAAGAGCGCGGTGGGCCGCCGGCTCATCGACGTGCCCGGCTACACCTTCCGCGTGTGGGTGACCAACCGCACGGAGGACGCCGCCACGCTCTGGCGCGACTACAACGGCCGCGCCACCATCGAGCAACGCATCGAAGAGCTGAAGAACGACATGCACGCTGATGGGTTTTGCACGCGCAAGTTGACTCACCCGCCGCCTCACGGCGGGTTCGCCCTTCGGGCAGCCTGCGGCTGTCTGCCTCACCTGCTGCCAGCAGGTTCGGCTCTTCGCCACCGAAGCGGCCATGCTCTCCGCCATCTTCGCGTATAACCTGCTCGCCGTGTATCAGGCGCAGGTGACCCCGCAGAGCGGCTGGCGGCAGCCTGCGACACTGCGTGCGGCAGTCTTCGTCTGCGGAGCCGTGCTCGGGCGCATCGGACGCAAGATCGTGCTCAGGCTCTCGCAAAGCGGGGGAGGTCTCGCCAAGCACAAAGCCATGATCCACAAGGCCTGCACGTCCAACCAACCGATCGCGCCGCTATTGGCCCGAGCCCGCCCGCCAGCCCCAGATTGGGACATCGTGGCTCCCGGCGGCGGCTCAATTTGACGCCTGCTCAAGCAACATCAACCCAATGGCAAAAGCGGCGTTCGGGTTAAAATGACTGGTGAAGTGCGCGTTCAAAAATTGCCTCGCTATGCTTCGCCCTGCGGGCAGCCTGCGGCTGGCTATCTCCGCTGCGCTCCGGTTCGCTACCGTTGTCGAAGTCCAGCTTCTTCAAGGCAAAGGGCAACGCTGCCTCGATCTCACTGAGGCGCTCGCGGGTGTTGTGGGCGCTGCGATTCCACACCGCTCGCACCTCCGTCCAGCCGCTGTGAATGTCGGTCGCATCGAGCGCCCAAATGATGGCTCCACTCATGCTGCCGCCACACAGCGCGACGGTGTCAATTTGCCTCGCTGCGCTCGCCATGCGGGCAGCCTGCGGCTGGCTATCTCACTTCGTTCGGTTCAAGCGCCCCAGGTGCCGTCTCCGCCCATGGCTCGCAGCGCACCACGATCTCGCGCTGCATCGTCGCGAGGGCTCCGCTGGCGATGCGACGCTTGCGCCCCGCGACGCGATAAGGCGCGAGCAAGCGATCTAACTGCGCTGCGCTGATGCCCAGCAAGCGCTTGCGCTGTGCCTTCGGCAAAGGGCGCTGATGGTGCCGCTCCCACGAGCACAACCACTGCTCCAACATCTCTCCAGCGAAGCGTTTGCCACAGGGCTGACCGCTCTGCAGCCACACCGATTTGAGCACTTCAATGTCACCCTCCAAGTAGCGCTGGCACGCTCCGCGCGGCACGCCGCTGGGGCCAGTGCGACGCTGCTTTCGCAGCACCTTGATCGCGTATTTGCTCTCCATCCCCGTCGCCGTGCAATACTCATTAAGCAGGGCGCTGCGCGCCCCTTTACCCGTGCGGCGGGCATACCGTCCACGCATCACTCGCGTGTAGTCTTCAAGGCTTTTTTTCATCAGTCGTGGCTCCATCTGCCACGGTGTCCTCATTTATGAGGCATCGACTCTATCCAGGCCTCCTGGTCGTTACCCTTTCGGTGTCCTTTTCAATGAGGCACTGCGGAACTATCCTGCAACCGTAGATTTGGCTTGCTATGCCGAGGGGATTTATGGGTTACTAGCCACACTTTTACCCCCTGAAACCATGCCAGACAGCCCTGACCTCGATACCTCGCCAAAGTTTTTTAAAATCCAGGGCAGCTCCGTTGTGGGCGACTCGGGTCAGGAAGACACCAACCACTTCGCAGCGGACTTCCAGGGGCTGCGACACTTTGGCCAAAAAATCGCCGAGGCGTTGGACTTAGAAGGCCCCTGGCACGCGGCCTTCCGCGAGCAGGACTTTAGCCACTTTTGGGCGACTGAAACCCATGAAGGCAATTCAGGGGCAGGGGTCATGGTGGCCAAGCGCATTGCGCTCATTGAATTGTTCGACCTCGTCACCCACGACTGAGCTTCGCCCGCGCCGCGCTTCCACTTCCCCACTATTTTTTTATGGCCACCCACATCGTCCCATCCCTCCGTTCCGCCTTGGAGCGACTGAAGCACGCTGGTGCTATCAATGGCCTGTGCCTCGCTTGGCATCGGCAGGTGCTGGTCAATCTGCTGCCCTATGAGGACTTCCGCGCCGAGAAGCTCATCCACGCCCTGCGCGATGCCCGCGACCACTTCGCTAGCGGTGGCCACGAGGTGGAGACCTTCTGGTTTGGCTTTGAAGGGGTGCATCTGCTGGCGACTCAGCACGCAGACTGCATGCTCGTCATGCTGCACACCGTGGCCGCCGAGGTGGAATTCCTCGCCGGTGCTTCCGCGACGTTTTTGTCCGATACGCAACTCCTTGTCGATGCGACGCTGAATCCCACAGACTCAGGCGCTGATAGTCATTCCACGCAGCTCCTCGGAGCGATGGAGCATGACGCGCCTTCTGAGCCGACGCGCGTGATCCTCTGAGAGCCTATCCGCTAAATAACTGGAAGGAGTGCAACGGTTGGATATAAGGGTTGGAATGGTTACCAAGACGGACTCCGCCGCTGGTTACGATACCGACTTGAGCGATGCTGAATGGGCACTGCTCCAACCCCTGTTCTTCC
>JANOAR010000129.1:0-2981 GCA_031411235.1 Verrucomicrobiota bacterium
AACGTCAGCCAGTAGGGGGAGGGCGAGTGCCGCAGACCAAGCAGAAGCACGTTGATGCCGTTGTAGGTTTTGCCGGTGTGGAAGTTGCGCGGGATGCCGACTTCACGCTGCCAGGGGCAGCGCCAGGGAACGACGCCGCGCTCCAGATTTTCGATGATGAGATGGGTGACGGATTGATAAGGATCTATGCGCGATTCTGCGGTGCTCATTGGGGCTTCTAGGAGTTGAGGTTGTCAGGAGAAGCCGACCTCGTAGGTGAGGCAGGCTTCAGGCTGGCAACCGCAGGCCCGGAGAGCCGCAGAACGCTCTGTGAGCATTGTAGCAAAAGCGATGTCACGAAGCAAAATGTCGATTGCAAAATTGATGCACTCGGATGTTCTGATGCCTTGTCACCAAAGTCTCATGAGTCGCTACCATTATGAAATTCCCGCAGAGGAATCCACCTTTGAAGATCTTGTCTGTGATGTGCTAAATGCAGTTAATCAGACGGACTCTTTTCAGCTTTACCGGGGACGAGGCAATCAACAGTTCGGTGTGGACATCTTCTCAAACAAATTGCAGCGCGTCGTGCAGTGTAAAAAGAAGGACACGAATCGGAGGGATTCAGAGCTACGCTGCGAGTTGAACGCAGATTTGGAGTCTACCGTTTCTAAGCTGCGAGGTTGGCCGCATAAATTCAAAACACTTCTTCTCGTCACGACCACGAAGAAGTTCTCGTCAGTGCAAGACAGAGCAATCGCGCTTTCGAATAACGAAGACTTCAACATACATATCTGGGCATGGGCAGAGATTGAAAAACACATTCATCGCTTCCCCCATATAAGAGAACGCTTTTATCCCCACCTAGCTAGGGAGCAAAAGAAATCAGGGCAAGCGATTATCAAGCGATTGCCGATTCCGAAGACCATCGGGGCAAATGCGGCCATGAAGAGGACTATTGTCGAAAAGTTCGACCGTCTGGGTAAAGAGCGTGAAAAGCGGTTCGGCAAGAAGGCCTACTCAGTGATGTATAAAAACTTTCGCACTGAGATGAAGATGAAAAAGGATCAGAAGTGGACAGCTATCTGGGACTGGCCGGAGACGGCTGCCAAAGCAGTATGCCAGCATTTGGACGACAAATGGAGTAATACCATTGCTGGCCGTAAAGAGTCGGCGAAAGACAAGCCTGATTATGTGCCCACAAGGCCACAGCTTTTCGCAAAGGAAAAGGAATGGCTGGCTGTTTTAGGGCTTGAAATGGATAGCGATGAAACTAGGCAACTGCTTCAAAGATCATTTGGCGTTGATTCTCATCGAGCTATTACCCACTTACAGCATTGGCTGTTTGTTTTGGAACTTGAGCAACTGATCAAGGATCGGGTGGGCATCTAAGCCTACTCAATCTGCCTCAACCACCGCTTCAGCTTATCCTCAACCTCTTCACGTTGGGTAGCGAAGCGCTCGCGGGAACGGCGCAGGAGCTTTTCTTTGCGGCCAACATGAGTTTCGATGGGCGGGGAAAGCTGCGTGCGTTGGAAGTGCATGGCACCATCGGCGGACTGATTGCGGATAAGGGTCTCGTAGCGTGGCAGATCGACGAACTGCCTCGCGTGGAACTCTTCGCCGAATTCGCCGTGCAGATGCTCGGCATCGGCGAAGCCGACACGGAAGGAGACGAGGGTGCCGACATTGCCGAAGACGGCCTCCCGCACGCTGGGGGAGAGCTGGGCGATGTATTGATGGCTCAGGGTGAGGTTGAGCCGGTATTTGCGCGCCTCGGCCAGGATGGAGGTGAAGCTCTCCGTGGCGAAGTTTTGGAACTCATCGACGAAGAGATAAAAATCGCGCCGTTGGTGCTCGGGCTGGCGGTTGCGGGCCATGGCGGCGAGCTGGAACTGGGTGATGAGCAGGGAGCCGAGCAGATTTGATTTATCGTGGCCGATCTCGCCCTTGGACAGGTTGGCGATGAAGATGCGGCCTTCGTCCATGACAAAGGGGATGCTCACCTTGTTGCGCACCTGGCCGATGATGTTGCGGATGACAGGGGAGAGGAGCAACTGCCCGGCTTTGTTCTGGATCGGGGCGATGGCCTCGCGCTGGAAGCGGGCATCCCAGCTTTCGTATTCGTTCTCCCAGAAATCGCGAAGGAAGGGATCGTCGATTTGGTTCACCACCCAGCGGCGATAGGCCACGTCGGTGAGCAGTCGGTTGAGTCCGAGCAGGGAGGTGTTCGGGCAATGCGCCAGCGCGGAAATGGCGTTGTGCAGGATGTATTCGAGCCGTGGCCCCCAGCTTTCATGCCAGAGACTTTTGAAGGCGCTCACGATGCCGGAGGCCACGAGATGGCGATCCTCGGGCGTGGTCTGGGCGAGCAAATTGAGCCCGATGGGGTGATCGAGATCGCCAGGGTGAAAATAGACCGTCTGCTCGGCCCGCACGGGCGGGATGTGATCGAGCAATTCCTCCGCCAAATCGCCGTGCGGGTCGATGAGTCCAACCCCATGTCCCTGCTGGATGAGTTGGAGGATGAGGTTGCGCAAGAGCGTCGTCTTCCCGGAACCCGTTTTCCCAATGATGTAGGTGTGATAGCGGGCATCGCCCAGCTCAAAACTGAACGGCGCTTCAGTGCCGCCCCACGTCTGCCTCATGCCGATGTGAAGATCCTGTTCTCCCATGTGTGTGTTCAAGCCGCCCAGGCCAGCCGCCGCTCCATGGATTGATCCGCCGGACGAAAAGTCACCCCTCGTGTGTTGGTGCTAGCCCGGCATGTCACCGAGCAACGCGCCTTTTGGGCGAACCCGGCGGGTAACGGCAACTGGCCTCGACGGCTGAATGATAACAATAGTATATCACAACACTAAAGCCAGCCGCCGCTTCAACGGGGCCGCACTCGTGAGAGTGCGGAGAAGTCGTATGTCATTGAAGACGCCAGCACGGATTCAACTCGCTTCAACGGGGCCGCACTCGTGAGAGTGCGGAGAACACATGAAAACGCACCATCC
>JANOAR010000130.1:0-45583 GCA_031411235.1 Verrucomicrobiota bacterium
GTGCAGCGCGGCCAGCGATGCCAGCAGCAGTGCGGAAAAAAGATCGAGTGTGTGTTTCATGAGTGACGCAGATGAATACACCCGCAGCCCCCACCTTTGCGCGAGCTTCCGCCGACTATTTACGTAACAGGGTTTACGCGCAGGCTAAAGCCGGATGTCAAGGTCTGGCCGCCCCCTCCCGTCCCCCGTGTCAGCCGACTCCCAGCGCGTGCGAGGGAAGGCTTGGCCGCGTGCGGGCCGGTCCGTGCCCGCGTGCAGCCGCGCCTTGACCAGGTGCAGCGCCGCGCTGCCGCGTGCGAGCGCAGGCTTCGGCAGGTGCCAGCGGCAGCTTGGCATGTGTCAGCCGCGCCTTGGGTGCGTGCGAGGCAGGCCTTGCGCCGTGCCAGCCGCCCCTTGGCGCGTGCGAGTTCACCCTTGGACCGTGTCAATCGCCCCTTGGGCCAGTGTCAGCCGGGGCTTGGGTGCGTGCGAGATGACCCTTGGCGCGTGTCAATCGGGCCTTGGACTATGCAAAATGCCACTTTTGGCATGTCTGAGGCGGCTGGGACGGTGGCAGCGGCAGAAAAGGCGGGGCGCTACCTGCCGAAGTCCAAAAAGACATGAGTGATGGTGATTGTCCGTCCGCCTTCGCGCAGATGAACGCTTTGGAAGCATGGCTGCGGACCTTTGACGAATCTGATTTCACCCCAAGCCATCCCGTCCTCGTTCTCTTGGCAATGGGCGAGTTTGGTTAATCGGCGTTCAATTTTTAGCGTCCAGTCCTGGACCTTGCCGGTCTGGACGTAACCAACCATGCCACCGTGTTCGTCATCTTTGGCGTATTCACCGAGGATGAAGGCTCCGATCCCTTCGTTGTCGAGATATTCGCTGACGGAGTCACTGCGATAGAGCCGCTTGGCTTCGATGCAGTAGCCGCGATTGGGCACACGATGTTTGCAGCCGAGCCGCACGTCGATCTTTGGCCGACGCTTGCCTTTGCGTGGCTTGCCGGTCTTGGATGAAGACACGTCATTGCTTGGGTCTTGATCATGCACGGAGAAGTGTGCCATCCATCTATCGGTCGGAGCGACTTCGGTAAGATGCTTCATGTGCTTGCACAGGTCGCCAGTGATGTCGTCCTCCTCAGCCTTCTGATAGTCAGAAGGAGTCAGCGACTCATAAGCGACTTGCAGCAAACGATGCACCCGCCGCAGTAAGGCGGCCTGATAGTCTGCACGATTGTCACTGTGGCCAAGCTGCTGGCTGGAATGGGAGGACGCCATGAGATCAAGAGCCGACGAGGGTTTCGTTGATGATCTGGCTCGCGTCCGTAAGTGCGGCACTCTGCGTCCAATGAAAGCGATTCAGCGGCTTTAAGATATAAGTCTTCCGGCCCCGGTAGATGCGCAGGTTGCGATTAAAGTAGGCCCATTGCCACGCGCTGTTGGCTTCCAGCAGTAGATCACGGGTTTTGCATAGTGCCTTTGCTTCACTGTCACTGGCGGCGAGAATGGCAGGCCTACGCGCTGCCTCGGCATCCTTCGTGAAGTCGATCTCGATCATCGCCGATTTGTCATCGGTAACCACGGTGACACGGTGGTTTCGTCCTGCCTCATCGCCCGTGAAGTCATCAAGCTCATCCTTCAATGCCTTGGCATAGGCCCGCAGCTCCTTCGGCTCGGGTGCCCGCATGGCGGCATCTCCACGCTTGCCATCGTTGAGCGCATAACGCACCTGCACGAGGTCATGGATGAGCGACCGTTCTTGCTGGCTCAAGCCCAATGCATCGGCGGTTAGCTTGTTGAGTTGCACCAGCAGCGCGTCCAACCCGTCGTCGGCAGCATCAAATAGCTCAGCCTGTTCTGGCTGGTTGCCCTTCTTCTTGGTGTCTTCGAGCTTGCGAGGCTTACACTTGGCTAGCTTGGCGTGCAAAATCGTCCACTCGCTGAGTTGATCCAGAGTGAGACCAGTCAAGGGGACGGGCATCTGTCGCAGCGATTCCAGCGTTGCTCGGCCCCTCTGAACACCAAGTTGAGTGGACCGGAAGAACTGATGGTAGAACGCAAAGTCAGAGCTGAGGAACAGCGAGAGTGCCTTCAAGAAGTTCTTGTCTTGGGTGCAACTGATTATGCCTATCTGGCGAGCGGGAACGATAAGGAACTCGTCATCGTAAATCGCAAAGTTGCGTGCAGCGCTAACGATGATGTGCGGAGGCTTGCAGATTGCGAGTGGCAAAGGAACACGACCGCCGCGACCATACCAATCGCGCTCTTCAAGCTTCGGCGTTGCATAATCAGGGAACGCGAAAATGTGTCTGAGACGATCCATCGCATCGGTATCGAGCATCCTCGCACCGGAAGCTTCCTTGATGGGCATAGGCTCATTGGCATCTGACACGTCTTCGGCCTCTCCTTCTTCTGTCTCCTCAGGTTGCTCACGAAGTTCAAGCCCTTGGCTAACACCGATGCATTGTGATGAGTTAGCAGCAATGAACGACTGGCTTTTGCGGTCCCATTTCGCCTCCATATCTTCAAGTGACGGCCACTTCTTTTCCAACCGGCCCAGCAATCGCTCATCCCAAGGCGAACCCCACATCGCCAGTTTCCACGGTAGCCCGCTGCCGCTTGCAGCCTCTCGCTGTTCCACGGAACGCACTTCACTCGCGTTGATGCTCAGGCTCCAGACCTTGCCACGCTCACCTTCATTTTGAGGACAGGTGGCCTCTTGATTCACCACGAAGAGCGAGAAAACAGTGATCGCTTCTTCGGGGTCGGGATCAGCATCATCGACACGCAAGCGGTAGCTCATGGCAGCAGATGGAACTGCGCCAGAACCAGTCGAGATCCACGCCGCTCGCGTCCTCCATCGTGCGGAAGAAGTCGGACGGTGTGGGCCGCTTGAACATCCAGCGCTGGGCGTAGGTTTTGAAGGCGTGATCGAAGGCCTCGCGTCCGAGGACATGCTCGCGCAGGATGTTCAGCGCCACCGTTGGCTGGCCGTAGGCGTTGGGGCCGAGATCGGCGATGGACTCCGAGTTCGTCATCACGGGCACGCGATCCTTGAGCCGCATGTATTCCACCATGCCACGCGCATCACGCCGATGCTTCCAGTCCTTCTCCCATTCTACTTCGGTGAGGTATTCGACGAAGGAATTCAGGCCCTCGTCCATGCGCGCGACGATGATGTAAGGCACGGCGTGCTCTTCGAGCATGGCCAGCAGCGCTTGATCAAAGAAGCCGCTGTCGGCACGCAGGCAGCGCAAGCGCCAGCCAGCAGGCAGTTGCGCGAAGGCTTCTTTGAGAAAGGCACCCACACCACGTCCAGAGGAGGTGTTGCCGCTGCGCAGCCAGGCGTGCAACACAAACGGAGCCTCGGCCAGCACGGCGAGCAGCGGATGATGGCTCTTGCGACCTGGACGCCGAGGGTTGTAGCCCTTGGCAGCGCCCTCCTGCGAGCCCTCGCGCGCGAAGATCGTGCTGTCCAAATCCAGCGTGAAGCCCTCGGCAGGCTGTTTGAGTAAAGCGAGCAACCAACGAAACAGCGGGCGAAAGAACGCCTCCACATAGCCCTGCGTGAAGCGCGCGAAGAAGCGCAGGATCGCATCATCGCCCGGGAAGCGCTTGAAGCCCAGCATCGCGTGCAAAGCCGAGTCAAAGCGCAGCCAGTCGCAGTGAGCGAAACGGGAAGCCCCGACGACCACCGAGAGCAGGAACGCCGTGAGCGACGGCACCATCACGCGATTCACTCCCGCTCTGCTGCCCGCTGAACGTTGACGACTTTATCAGGCTTCTTCATGCAGGATCGACTTCATCCACGAAAAATTCAGCCAGCCATCGAATCAAGATAAGCCCCCAGTCGGTCTAGCTTGCTGTCCCACAGCTTGCGGTAACGCTCGACAAACGCCGCAGCCTCGGACAGCGGCCCGGCGTTGAGATTGAGCCAATGCTCGCGGCCTTCTTGCTCGCGCTTGATCAACCCTGCGCGTTCGAGGCTGAGGATGTGCTTGGAAGCGACATTGAGCGAGCATTCGAACTGCGCAGCGAGATCGGTCACCCTCACACGTTGGCTCACCAGCATGTCGAGCATGCGCCGCCGCGTTGGGTGCGCCAGCGCAGAGAAGGTGAGATCGAGACCCGCCTCGTATTCATCCATGTGGATGAATGTTGAAGCTGACTGTGGAATCGGTCAAGAGATTGTTTCTATCGGGAAGCCGCGCGCTCAGTGAGATGCTACTCACATCCGGCAGATGAGCGGCTCGCGCTCATAGATTAGTTCCTTCGGCAGGTGGCGACCTGCATTTCGTCGTCAATTTTCATGAAAGGAGAGTTAAGGAAACAAGCCGCGCTTCCGCTTGGCTTCGGCCACACGCTTGATGCCGATGCTCAGCGCAGCCATGCGCATCGAAAGCTTTTGTTGGCGGGCGAGCGTGTGGGTTTGAGTGAAGGCGGCATCCAGGATGCGGTAGAGCTTGTCCATGACCTCCGCCTCGCTCCAAAAGAAGCTCTGCAAGTCCTGCACCCACTCGAAGTAACTGACCACCACGCCACCCGCGTTGCACAGGATGTCCGGAATGACGAAGATCTCGGGGCGTTGCGCGATGATGACATCCGCTTCGGGTGTGACGGGGCCATTCGCGCCCTCGGCAAGGATGCGGCATTGGATGCGTGCGGCGTTGTCTTTCGTGATGACACGCTCCAGCGCGGCAGGCACGAGCACATCGCACTTCAGCAGCAGTAAGTCGTCATTGCTGGTGGGCTCGGCCTCGGTGAAGCCGAGCACAGTGCGATGCCGCGCGAGGTGGGCGTCGAGCTTGTGTAAATCAATGCCGTTGGCGTTGTAGAGGCCACCATCCACATCGCTCACCGCGATGACCTTGATCCCATCGCTGGCCATTTTTTGCGCAGTGACTGAGCCGACATTGCCATAGCCCTGCACCACAGCGGTGCAGCTCGATGCGCTGAGGTTCAGCGTTTGCAACGCACGGCTCACTAGGAAGGCGACGCCGCGTCCCGTGGCTTCACGGCGGCCCAGCGAGCCACCGAGATCCACTGGCTTGCCCGTGACCACGCCGAGCACAGCATGGCCAAAGTGGTTCGAGTAAGTATCCATCATCCACGCCATCGTCTGTTCATTGGTGCCCACGTCTGGCGCGGGGATGTCGATCTGTGGGCCGATGAACATGATAATCTCCTGTGTGAAACGGCGCGTGATGCGCTCCACCTCGCCGATGGAAAGCGTGCGCGGATTGCAGGCCACGCCGCCCGTTGCCCCGCCATACGGCAGGCCGGTAAGAGCACACTTCCAGCTCATCCACATCGCCAGCGCCGCGACCTCGCCAAGGGCTACGTCTTGATGAAACCGTATTCCGCCCTTGGTCGGCCCGAGCGAGAGATGATGCTGCACACGGTAGCCGGGAAAGACTTTTACCTCGCCGCTATCCATGCGCACTGGCACCGCGACGGTAAGAGAGCGCTTCGGATACTTCACGCGCTCGCGCTCAGATTGCGGCATTTGCAAGAGATCGGCCACGAGGTCGAACTGCTCACAGGCCATGTCGAAAGTAGGGTGTTTGTAGATGTCCATAAGTCAGCGTAATGAGGTTCAACCGCGACGAGCAGTCGCTGGGTCGGGCAGTTGCCCGTAGCGGTGGCGGGTTTCGCTGATGCTTTGCTCGCGTAGCCAGCGTGTGAGTTCGATGCGGCCGTTTGCGAGCAGTGGCGCATTGATCCAGTTAAGGCCTGCTTCATGGGCAGCATGTAAAATTTCATCGCTAGGTATGACGATCGTGCGGATGAATTCAGCGGTCTTTGCCAATGCGGGGAGACGTGCGATGAACTGTGCGTTGCTCTCTTCCTCGCGCACGCTGAGGGTCAAAGGTGCGCCAGTGATTTGCGCGGCGAGTTGGGCGCGGGTGATGGCTTGTTCATCACGCGAATCAAGTCGCAGAATCACGCCGCGACAAGGGCGGTAGCGGAAGACATTGGACTCGCACTTCATCGCCGACGGATCGTGTTCGATGGCGAAGTGATTCTTCCACGCCTCGCGATAGTCGTTCTCCGTGTTGGTATCGAGATCGCTCAGGCGACAAAAATTGAGCACATAGTTCGGCCCGCCAGCCTTCGCGCCGGGGCCAATGCACGACTTCTTCCAACCGCCAAAGGGCTGCCGCTGCACGATGGCTCCGGTGATGGGGCGGTTGATGTAGAGATTCCCTGCCTGCGCACGATCACGCCACCACGCGACTTCATCGGGATCGAGCGAGTGCAGTCCGGCAGTGAGGCCGAAGTCGGTGGCGTTTTGCCAATCGGTGGCCTGCGCGAGTGAGTCGGCACGCATCAGGCCGAGCACAGGGCCGAAGCATTCGGTGAGGTGGAACCATGAACGAGGCCGCACGCCTAGCTTGATGCCAGGTGTCCAGGCACACGGATCGTCGCCGAGTTGGCGGGGTTCGAGCAGCCATTCCTCGCCGTCATCAAGCGTGGTCAGCGCACGATGCAAATCATCGCCAGGATTGACCACGAGTGGTGTGACGATACTACGAGGGTCGGTCGCCGCGCCAACGTACAAGCTCGCGGCAGCATCGCGCAACTGGCGGCGGAAGATGGGATCGTCATACACTTCGGCCCCAAGAATCGCGAGGCTCGCCGCACTGCACTTCTGGCCGCTGTGACCGAAGGCCGAGCGCATGAGGTCTTTGATCGCTAGCTCACGATCCGCCTGCGCGGTGACGATCAGGGCGTTCTTCCCACTCGTCTCCGCACAGAGCGGCAGCGATGGACGCCAGCCTTGGAACATGCGCGCCGTTTCATAACCACCTGTGAGGATGGCGCTGGCAATGCGTGAGTCAGTGAGCATCGCGCGGCCTGTCTCACCATCGCAGGGAAAGAAATGCAGCACCTCGCGCGGCACGCCTGCTTGCCAAAGTTGACGCGCTAGCAGCCAAGCGATTTGTGAGGTGGCGCGGGCGGGTTTGAAGACCACGCTGTTCCCTGCCATCAGTGCTGCGAGCACGCCGCCAGCAGGAATGGCATATGGGAAATTCCACGGTGACACGACGGCGACAATGCCCACAGCCTCGGCTTTCACACCCTGCGGTGCCTCGGCAGTGCGGGCATAGTAGCGGGCGAAGTCGATAGCCTCGGAGACCTCACCATCTGCATCCGCAACCGCCTTTTTTCCATCCACGCGAAGGCAAGCGAGCGCCAGGAAGCGTTGCTCACTCAGCACGTCGGCGACGCGGTTCAGAATCTTTGCTCGTCCCGCCACGCCCAATGCTTCCCAGGCCTGCTGTGCTTTGGCAGCCGTGCAAAGCATCGTCTCAAGCTCTGGCAATGCTGGCAATGCCTCAGAGTGCCACGAAGGAATCGCCGCTAACAACGCCACACGGGCCGCTGGCTGAGTCCAGTCAGTATCCGGTTCGTTTTCAAACTTGTGCATTATCGCAGGTTCGACCGCTGGCGACTTCCGATGCGACTCAGCAGAGACAGTCGTGCGCTCGTTCCAGCCTTGGATAAAGCGCTGCTTTTGCCGCTCCCACTCAGTTGATCCAGGACGCATCGCAAACATATCGCGCAGAAAGTTTTCAGGTGCCGTGTTCTCATCAAGACGCCGAACGAGATACGCCATGGCGCTCATAAAATCATCACGGCGCACGGCAGGCGCATAGAGCAGCAGGCCGCCTGCGACATCTCGAACAGCTCGCGCCTGATGATTCGCCATGCCTTCGAGCATCTCGATCTCGACGAAGCGCTCGACGTTATTCGCTCCACGCAATGTGAGGGCGAGGGCCACATCGAAGAGATTGTGGCTCGCCACACCGAGGCGCACGGCTTTCGCGTTCTGTGGATCGCAGCCATACTCCAGCAAGCGGCGGAAGTTCGCATCGGTCTCCGCCTTCGAGCCATACGGCGCGGGATGCCAACCGTGCATTTCGGCCTCGACCTTTTCCATCGCAAGGTTCGCCCCTTTTACGAGGCGAATCTTGATCGGAACTCCGCCAGCGGCCACGCGCTGCCGCGCCCATTCGGTGAGTTCACGTTGAGCCGCGCAGGAGTCCGGCAGGTAGGCTTGGAGGACGATGCCAGCGGAAAGCGAGCGGAACTCCGGCTCATCCAGCACCCCACGAAACGCTGCGACGGTCAGCGCGAGGTCGCGGTATTCCTCCATGTCGAGATTCACAAATTTCCCACCCTTCGCTGCGGCGCGGTAGAGAGTGCGGAGGCGTGTCTCAATCTCCGCCAGCGTGTCATCCCAAGCGATTAGATTGATCTGGCTGAAGATGGCCGAAATCTTCACCGAGATGTAGTTCACCGCCGGGTCTTCGAGATGCGCAAGCACCGCCTCCATCCGATGCTTAGCCTCATCTTCCCCGAGCACCGCCTCGCCAAGATGGTTGAGGTTAATGCGGAAGCCTTCCGCCGTCCGTGTGGTCAGGTAGCGATGCAGCGGAGCCTCCTCGCCGGGTAGGATCACCCGAGCACTATCCGCCCGCATCCGCGCCGCCACGGCCTTCATCACCACACTGGGCAGGAAGTAGCTGCCGAGCGCTCCAAGCCCCATTAGCAAGCGATCCAGGAGCGGTGGATACTGCGGCACACCAAACGCAGCGATCAATCCACGCCAGCGCTTAGCAGAGAGAGAAGCATCGTGGCTGCGGAAAACTGCGTCCACCATCGCGAAGGTGAAAGCCTTGCCAGCAGGATCGTCCATGAGCCGTCCTAACTTCGCGCCTTCCGCATGTTCCACTCTCGTTTGCTGACCCAGAGCGGAGGTAAGCAACTGCTCGGCGAGCAGCGCTGCACTCGTGCAGATCGAGCGGTCAGCAGAAGGCTTTGGCAAAGCGTTTTTAGCGTTCGCAGTGCGTGGCTGGAGAGTGCTCAATATCATACCATCATGATGAAGCGAAGTGCCTTATAGGTCGTGGCGATATTCCATTCAAGCCATGACGAAAAACTACAAAACATTCCAAAATTTTAGCACCCGCAATGATCGAGCGTCATAGTTGCGGCGAAATCGTAGTGCTGTATCTAAGCATCATCTTACCTGCACCACTTCCTCGATGCCACTCCATCAAATTATCAACGATCTCACAGCCGAACGCGCTGCAACGTCGCTCTGCGAAATGGCTGACGATGGTAGTTGTCGTGGCTTTCTGGGGGATCTTCAGCAAGTGCATCCCCATGGAGTGAGTGGTGCCTTGCAACAGCGCCAACACGAGTTTGGCTTGAGGCTGCTGCTGGCGATCACCTATGTGGCGCGGCGAGAGGCTACCGAGGGGCAAATATGGCCAGCGGTGCGCACGGGGCTAAATCTTTCCGCACCGGTCGCTGAGTTGCTATTTCATGGCAACGGCCAGCCTCGTTCAGAAGTGAAGATGTTGATCGAAAAGACCTGCCGACACTTCCGCCTGCGGCACATCTTCGGGCAGGACGGGACTCAAGAGTGGTTCGGATCGATCTACCTCCAATTTGGATTCACTCAGCGCGGCTTTACCAAAATGCTGCCGGAGTGGCTGATGGGTTACAATCAGCCGAACACGATTGCGCGGTTGCTCGATGACCCTGAACTCAAGAGCGAGTCATTCAGGAAGTTGTGGGAGGCATTGTTGTCGTTTCGGCGTGGCAATGCTGCGGAAGCCGTCACGCGGAGGATCATCAGCGAGAGTCCATGGGTTCTGCCAAAGTGGGCTGATGAACTGCTGCTTGCCGCCAAGAAGAAGCCCCACTTGTCGCCAGCCACCTACCGATCAAGCTCGGGTGGGGCAAACGAGGCACCACGGAGTTTCTTGTCAGAGCCGCGTTTGGTCGTGGGCAACCACTTGGCCGAGGCTCAGTGGCAGATTGAGCTTGCGGGTTTGGCGGAGTGGGCGCTGACAGGAGCCAGCTTTTGTGTCCGGCTCAGGTGCGGGGAGTCTCCAGCGCAAGAAATCTTCCTTCGCAAGCAAGCAGACGGCTCCCTCTCGCATCTCACGCACACCTTTGAGTTTCCACTCGCGTCGGTGAAGGAAAGTCAGGTCAGCGCCTCCATCACGGATCAACAAGGCCGAGAAGTGGCAGCGCAGGATATTCGTCTGTTTGATCCTGATGAGGACATCATGGCATTCAGTGCGCACGGTTATTTCGATGACAGGTTTGTGAACCGAGGCCCGCGCACCAATGCTTTGTGTTACGTTCTTGTTCGAGCGGACTTAAACCTCATTCCTCAGCCTGCGGAGTGGTATCTGTTTGAAGGCATGGGGTATAAACTTCATCGTCTGCGCTTTGAAGCTGGTCAGCAGCTTCGAGTGCTGTTTGAGGATGGAAGTGAGTTGTGGTCGAGCGTCAATGGCATGCGCGCTAGCGCCGACATATTGCCAGATTCGGTGTGTCCAAAATGCCAGCTAGCGACCGAGAACAACAAGCGAGCGGATGATCCGAAGACCACGGATTTAATCCTGGAGATTGCGGGGCTATCGGGAGCTACCCTTGTCGCAGCAAGATGGAGATCGCATCGACTCGATATAGCTGGTAGCAACACCTTTGAAGGGACTAGCGACAACTGGCAATCCATGATGTCGAGTGTGTCTCAGGCGTTTGAAAATGGAGGCCAATTGCCGTCTGTAAAGGTGCCTAAAATTGAGGCGCTCTTGGCTCGCAAGCTGACGCTAGACCTGACGCTCCAGCACAATGAGCGCAAATACCGCAGCCGTGTAGAATGTGTGTTGAGTCTGCCGGGCATCATTGAACAGTCACGCGGCAAATCGGCATTCCAAGATTGCTTTGCCAGACGTAGCTACCAGCAACTCAGGCGTGGCCGTTACACGATTCAGGCCAAGCCACTTACAACCGAGCAACAAAACCGTGGTCTGCAATGGTGTCTCTTTGAGGGGGATCGTTTTGTCTGCTTGCTCAGGGATGGATCACCCCAGCCATTCTACGATCTCGGCGCTTATGGGCAAAGCCTCAGCCTTCGACTGGAGCGGTTCAATTGTGAAGGCAAGCCTGCTAAGCTGGTCGAAGAAGTCACTGACACAGGGCTATTTGAAATGCAGGATGGGGGTGATGCATCTGTTGCGGGCAACTACTCCGTTGATGCCTGGGCTTCTCCTGAGATGGGGGCCGAGCATGTGCTTTACAGCGGCCTAATCCATAAGCGAGTGACCCTGGAGGCTGCTGGAGGGCGGCTGTCGTTTGCAGAAGACAAAGCCACGTTCTCTCCCTTTCCCGAGCACCCATGCGACTACCTCGTGCTTGCCTACGCTGGGGTGCGGTTGGCTACCTGGTGGCGTGTGCCGAATGATGGGCAATCTTGGAGCAGCACCTTGGTTCAAATCCAAGATACCGAGGATGCCAGGCGTGCCGCTTTCACGATTCGCTGGGCGAAGCTTCCGATTGCCAGCCGTCATCACAGCCAAGATGTGCAGGGCTTCTTTCAACGTTTCCCTGACATCGTTCTGGTCGAGTGGCTGAGCGCTCCGCAATCAAGCAACGAAGGACAAATGTTCGACGGAGAAGATGCCGACGCATGGCGCGATGCAGTTCGAACCGTCATTCAAGACTACCGAGTGCATGAATCCACTCTTGGTGTAGTCACCAAACAAAAGCTGATTCGCTGTCTCCCAGGAAATGCAGACGCCACGCCTGAATCCCAGATCGTGCATACGTTGAAGCGTGTAGGTGCCTGCGATCCTGTGCTGATGGGCAGCATGCTTTGTTATTGGAAATCCATGCGAAGCGTCGTCACTGATCGTCCTGCTCAGAGTCGAATGCGCCAACAACTGCTGGATGGCTCAGCGCTTGCAAATGAGATGATGACAAGTTTGTGCGCCATGGCCCCCAACACTGATGAAGCGTTTCTCCAAAGTGTCTTCAAGGTTGGGGTCAGCGCTGTAACAAGCTCGGTGCCGCAGGAACGCGATAAGCACAATCTCAAGTCAGCTCTCACGATGGCACCGTTCCGCCGCCTCCTTTTTCGCCGCATTGTTGAGCACTATTTGCCTTGAAATTTCCTCCATGACTCCCTCTACACTAAACGACTCGGCACAGATCGACGCCATCGCGATGAGCCAGCAGATCAAGGAGCGCCTTGTTGATCTCGCGCTCTCGGACAACTTCGTGAATGATGCCAAGGTCGCCAAGGCGCTTCGCGCGATGTGGGAGGACACGCCTAACAATGGCGGACTCGTCGGCGACTTGTGGGTGGAGGGAGTCTTTCCTTCCGTGTCTTCCGATGATTCTCTGCAATCGCTGGCAGAGCGTGGTGTGTTTGCTCCGAGCATTGCGGCCTTGCTTGATCGCAGTGGGCAACTCCCCAAGGATCGAAAGCTATACACGCATCAGACTGAGTCGGTGATTCATGCTGCGGAGTTTCAGGGCAAGGACGAGAAGCCCGCCATCATCATCACGGCGGGCACGGGCGCGGGCAAAACGGAGAGCTTCTTGCTGCCTCTGCTGAACCTTCTGGCAACGTATCCGAAGCGGCAGCCGGGCGAGGGCATTCAATGCCTCATCCTATACCCCATGAATGCGCTGGTGAACGACCAGATGGAGCGCATCTACAAGTGGCTCCAGCCGCAGGGGACGAACCCTGCGATCACTTGCTTCCACTTCACCAGTGAGACGCCAGAAAGGTGGGGCCACGGTATCAACAGGTATGATCCCTGCCGGATGCAAACGCGGCAGGAGGCACGCGGTTGGCAAACTCACAATGGACAAAACATAGCCGCTCAGAATCGAGGGCCAGTGCCGGACATTGTCATCACCAACTACTCCATGTTGGAATACATGCTCTGCCGCCCGCAGGATCAGTGCTTCTTTGGAAAGAATCTTCAAGTTGTCGTGCTGGATGAAGCGCATCTCTACAGTGGCACACTAGCTGCCGAGATGACTTTGCTGCTGCGGCGTTTGTATCAGCGTTGCGGTGTGGCGAGTGAAAAGGTGCTGCAACTCGCAACCTCAGCCACCATTGGCGATGATTCGACTGACCTGGAAACTACGCTGAAAACCTTCACGTCCACTTTATTCACCAAGCCTTCGGCGCTGGTGAAAGTCATTCAAGGGCAGAAGCGGGACACGCGACTCACACCACCGAGCGGAGCTTCGTGCATGTCCGCAGAGCAGTGGGCAGGCATTGATTGGGGCCATTTAGCCACACTTCACAATGAAGCGGATGGCTCTCCGAAACTCGCGGCATGGAGTGCTGAGGACATGCGGCGTCTCAGGGAATCCTTGCCAGCACATTCGCCCCATGCGCCGAAGGATGGCCTTCAACCGTCGGTGTTCCTGCACGCGGCATTGCCTGGTGATGAGATCGTTTGTAGCTTGTCGTCACTGCTTTATGAGCGCAAGCACGTCTGCTTGAGCGAGCTTGCTCAGTTGCTTTGGAAGCGCAGCGACGGCCTAGCGCTGCAAGCCACACGGCGCATCCTCCAACTCAGCGCTTCGGCACGACAAGCACCAGAGGATTACCCTCTCGTGCCGCATCGTTTGCATGTTCAAGCACGGGGAAGCAGTCGCCTCAGCGTGTGCTTGAACGCTTATTGCAGCGGCCCGTATCTACTGCCTGGATTTGGTTCACTCAATCCGCGAGGGAATGCAGTTTGCCCAAGTTGCACCCATGCCTGCCTCTCCGTTGTGCGCTGCGACAACTGCGGTACATGGGCCATGGCTGGAGTCCGCGATCCGGGCACTGGTCGGCTGCTGCCGCTTTACAGAAAGGAACACTGGGAGCAACCGACTCTCAAGGTCTATTCGCCAAATGCAGTGCGTAACTCACAAGAGGAGGTGCTCGATCCAAAGATGGGAAGCGCCGGGCACGATGGCGTGAGCCTTTACCACCTTGGCAACCGATGTACTGGCTGTGACGAGAAGATGCGCACCGAAGGACGACTCATGGGGCAGTCCGCTGATTTGGCCATCTCGGTTTTGACTGAGACGGTGCTCACGCAGTTGCCGCCACTGCCCGTGGACTATAATCAATGGCTACCCTCAAAGGGCCGTCGATTGCTTGCTTTCAGTGATAGCCGTGGAGCCGCAGCGAGGCTTGGGCCAAAACTTGGCTTTCAGCATGAAGTGCAGTTGTTCCGCGCGGCCTTGGTGCAGTGCCTTGCCAAAGATGCCCCCATCAAAGAGGAAGAGCTTGAAGAAGACATCGCCAAAGAACAGCAGCGGTTGAAGAGCGACCCAACAAACGCTCGCTCCAAGCAGAAGCTAGACGAATACCAACGTGACCTCGCTGCACTCCGGCAAGGCGGCAAGGTCAGCGATTGGGCTCGCAAACTGGAGCAATCCCCGCTCATCTCTCAGATCATCGACCGTGGTGCTCCAGGTTGTGATTCGGAATGCGATCCTTCCACCAAGCACAAGACCATTGCTGACGATCCATCCAAACCATCAGGCTGGGATCACGCTCCACAAATCTGTTGGCAACAGAACACCAAGGGTAGCTGCCAATACATTGAGGCCATGCTGGGCCGTGAATTAGCGCGACTGTCTTACGGCAGTGTTAATCTCCAAATGGCGGGCATGGTGGAAGTCAACTATCCGGGCATCGACCAACTCACCGCGCCCAATACTTTACTCGGCACATTGAGCACTGAAGCATTGCGCGTGGGGCTGCGACAGAACTGGACGATGTTGCTCTCGCTGTTGCTGGACACGCTGCGCATCGACGGTGCCATAACCCTCGGCAGCGAGGAATATGACGAGTCCTTCCCGTATGGCAGTGAGTTGATTGGGAAATGGATGTCGCTTGATGAGGTCGGTTACAAGCTGCAGCGCTTTCGTGGCGTGGACGCTTCTCCCGATGATGAGGCTTACAGCGAGGCACGCCAACGGCGCACACAGTTTGTCGAGCGTGTTCTTGAGAGGCTGGGATGCAGCCAAGACAACCTCAAGGCAACGGCAAGGCAGACGCTCGAAGTAGCATTCACTCAATTGTATGGCAGCACTTTTGACTGGCTCAAGAAGTCGGATCGGCAGACCAAAGACAAGGGATCGGTAACGGCGATGCAATTGCATTTCCCATCGCTAACTATTCGCCGTCCGCTCCAGCTACATCACTGCCAACGCACAGCAACCATCTGGACTCGTCAGCTTGAAGGCATCGTGCCGACGAGGGGAGCCGTTGAATTAAAACCCATCAATCAATCTGCCGCCGATCAGGACTTGAGAGTGGGCAGACATCGTCGCGGCTACCAATCCGACTTTTATAACCTAGGCCTCTGGGCAGAGGAGCACAGCGCACAGCTCGCACCGGAAGAGAACCGCAGGCTGCAAAACCTTTTCAAAGCCGGTGCTCGCAACGTGCTGAGTTCCACCACCACGATGGAACTCGGTATCGACATCGGCGGTCTCAACGCTGTGCTGATGAGCAACGTCCCGCCGGGAAAAGCAAACTATCTCCAACGTGCTGGCCGTGCGGGTCGCCGCTCGGATGGCTCGTCTATCGTTGTCACCTTCGCCCGCAACACACCCTACGAGCGCGAGGTGATTCAGCGATTTGGAGACTACCTCGGTAAATCACTGCGCAACCCCACCATCTCGTTGGAACGCGAGCGCATTGTCCGACGGCACTTCCATGCTTACTTGTTGGGTCTGTTCTTCCGCAGCATCACGCCCGACGACGCAAGATCAGGAGCCATGAATGTCTATGGACGCATGGGGGAGTTCTGCGGTCTGCCACGATCAAAATACTGGTCGCCAAAGCACGATCCACAGCGCCCATCACCAATCGAAGGCAACCAAGCGAGCACGATTGCAAATCAGTATTTAGCCTTTCTTGCCGTGTTACTTGGCAGAACAGATTGGCATGATGATGCCCGTGGCTTGGTGAAGGATACCGCGCTAGCCAACGCAGAAATGAATGGTCTGCTGGGCACTGCAATCACCGGATTCCGAGACTTGCGAGATCGTTGGATCAAGTCCTACCAGCCTGTATTTGAGGCATGGAATGCAATCCCAGCGAACGACACGGATCGTTCAGCCTATGCCAATCATTTGCACTACGAACTCATAGCCGCGCATCAGATCACAGTCGTTGCCGCCTTGGCTGAAGAACAATACCTGCCGCGCTATGGTTTCCCCATTGGCACCATGAAACTCAAAGTGATCGGCACTGATGCTAGACATCGTGCCGAAGAGCAGGAGCAATATCGCCTTGAGCGCGGAGGCATCCAAGCCCTGCGTGAATATGTCCCTGGCTCAGCCTTGCTAGTGAGTGGGCGGCTCGTGCTATCGCGTGGCCTGCTAAAGAACAGCATTGGCCTCGGCGATGGCCCCGAAGAAACAAGAGGATTTGGCTTGAGCGGCTGGTTCACTGAATGCACGAAGGGTCACTTCATGCACGGCACAGGCGATGCGGCGAATGCACGCTGTGAACTGTGTGGGAGTGCTGCTGTCGGCTCAGCCACTTCCTATCTCATTCCCCACCACGGCTTTGTTACAGCGGCATGGGAGACACCACAGCGGCACTTGGGAACCGAGCGGGTTGGGTCTGCGGTCGTTCAGGCGATTAATCTTCGCGATGCAGTCGTGAATGATGTCGCCTTCGCCGGAAGAAGCGGCTGGTCAACCTACTACAAAGAGAACGGCGAGATATTCGTCCACAACCGAGGCGAGCATGAGCACGGCTACGCCATCTGCACGACTTGCGGTATGGCTGAAAGTGAAGGCCAGCCAATCTCCGCTGACAAAGACAAGAGCTTGCCCCGTGAATTGCTGCGGCACAGCGGTCTCCATTCACCGAAGGCAGGCTCAGGCTACAAACGCCCCAAAGCCTGCGATCCCGGCGACAGCTTTCTGAGGCACCAAGCTCTCGCCAGCAAAGTCATCACCGACGTGCTCATCATCGACTTCGGTCCTCAAGCAGCCGATTTGACCGAGACGCTAGCACTAGCTCTCAAACTCGCTGGTGCTCGTCTGCTTCAACTCGATAGCCGCGAGCTAGGACACAGCGTCGCACCATCGCCCAAAGGCGCGCATCCCGCTGCCGTTGTTTACGACAACGTGCCCGGCGGAGCGGGTCATGTGCTTGAACTGCTGCAAGACAGTGAACGATGGCTGAAACTCGCTGCCGATGTTTTGCATGGCTCAGACAAGCACCACGCCTCCTGCGAAACCGCGTGCATGGACTGCATTCTCAGCGCCGAGGTGTTTGACGAGGCAGACATTACCAAACTCCATCGCAGGCGGGCCTACGATTTCATTAACCTTTAAAACGCTGGATGACCCGCCAAAGAGTCCAGACATGCTAGCCAAAAAAACCACCACTCGATCTAGTAGCCAGCGCGACTCCATCTTCGCCAGTGCCCCGGGGTTGGAAGCAACCGAGACTCTCTTCGATACCATCAGCGACGTGCTTTTTGCGTGAAGGATCGCTCACGTCGTTATGTCGCGGCGAATGAGGCCTTCATTCGCCTTGCGGGCTTGCAGCATCGGTCGGAGCTGCTGGGACACACGGCGCGCGAGGTGTTTCCAGCGATCCTGGCCGCAGGCTATGAGCAGCAGGACGCCGAGGCTTTTTCCAAAGGTGCAACGGTGAGGGATCGGCTGAAAATGATCACGCAGGGCGGTGGCAAGGTCGGCTGGTTTGTCTCGCAAAAGGTCGCGGTGAAGTCGGCTGCGGGCGAGGTGATTGCGCTCGCGGGTATCTCGCGTGATCTCGATACGCCCGCCGTGCGCGGCAGTGAATTGGGCGCGTTGGCCGGGGTGCTCGATACACTGCACCGCGATTGCGCGAAGCCGCTGCGCATCGAACAACTGGCGAAGAAGTCCGGCCTGTCGTGGAGTCAATTTCAGCGCCGCGTGCGCAGCATTACGGGCCTGACACCGAGGCAGCTTCTAACCAAATCGCGGATCGAAATGGCCGCTGACGCTCTGCGGAAATCTGAGACTGCTTTGCCCGGCATCGCCTTCGACTGCGGCTTCTACGATCAGGCAGCTTTCAGCCGCCAGTTCCGCGCTGCTACGGGTCTCTCACCCGGCGAGTATCGCCGTGCGGTGCGAACGAGCTAGGCACGGCAGCTCCCCGCTATCACCGTCCGCGATTGAGTTCAGCCACGCCCCAGTAGCCACCGATGATGTGGGGGAATTTGCCAGGGGTGACGTGGTAGTGCCAGCCGCGTTCGTCATCGTGATGGATGTTGAATTCGTTGATGGGGTTGGTCGTCGCGTCTTTTGCTAGCAGGCCGCTGGACTCATACGGGCCGTAGATCGGATAGCCGTCGTAGGCGAAGCCGATGAGCGGTGAGTGCTCGCTGCCGTCGTCCGACCAGGGAGATTTGATGCACACGGGATACTTGTGATAGTGATACTGTGCACGCGGGGATGGATGGCCGCAGCAGCGATCCAAGCGCCACACGGCATCGGCATCGAGCAGGTGATCGAAGGGATTAAAGAAGACGATGCCATTGACCGCGACGCCGATGGGGCCGCCGGGCAGGGCATGGTTGTTGTTGGTCGCGTCCTTCATCGCGAGGTGCTGCGGATTCTCCTTTGGCTCCAAGGGAATGCGGGTCGTTGTGTGCTTCTCTTGAATGTAGTTCGGGTTGCCATCGAGGTAGCGGCCTCGGTCGGGAAACACACCAGTGGGATGATTCGGCAAGCCTCGGGAGCGGACGATCATGTGTGTCTTGTCGAAGGCGATGACGAGGTTGTCAGCGATGAACTCATCCTCCTGCACCATGTCGTTGTTTGCATCGAGATAGCCTTTGCGCAGCCACGCCGTCATGTTGTCGATGAAGGGAGTTTCGAGCTGCGAACTGAGATAAAACAAGCGATCCGCGTTGGTGTGATTGAACTCCGCAGGTGGCGTGCGCTCTCCACCTTTCGGGTCGTAATACCAGCGTCCGCCGAGAGCGATCATCGTCTTCACGGCGTCTTTGCTGAGTCGTGCTTTGTGATTCGCAGGGGGTGCGTAGTCGGCTGGCACGGGGATGGCGCTGAGTTGCATCTCGCTGATCCAGCACTCGGCGGCGGCGTTGGTTTCTTTGCCATTGCCGAATCCGACACTGAGCGTGAGTGCATCCACTTCTGGGAAGGGCGTGTGGAATTCGAGATCAAACGAGCGCCAAGTGGCAGGGCCGAGGTTCTTGTTCGTGCCTTTGTCGGCGAGGGTTTGGCGGTCTTGGGCGATGAGGCCGGAGAGATCGCGCGTGATGTGATCGAGCGCGTTGGTGCCATCGTCGCAGAAGAACTCGACCTTGAGATATAGCGCATCGTTCTCGATGGGGAACTCAGGCTGAACTAAGGCAAGCACACGCAGGCGAAACCAACGTCCATCCTCGGATTTGAGGCCCTTCACGGAGGTGGTGACGGCGGCTTCGTGTTTGCCGTCTTTGTTGAAATCACCACCTGCGATGAGGCGCACGCCGTGGCCGTTCTTCTCGTTGTTCGGATTGCCGAAGACACCGAACTCAGCATCACCAGTGAGGGTGAATTCGGCAGGAGTCGCTGAGGTGTCTCGGGCTGCGTGGAAGATTCCGTGCGGCGTGAAGTGCTTCGTCTCGGCCATGCTGCGACCTTGAAGAAGGATGAAGCTCAAGGTCGCTGTGCTAACGATGCTGCGGACGAGTGAGGTGACGCGAGTGATCATGGGACGTCCACCTCCTCTATCGCCAGTCGTAGCTCTGTGAGCATCTTCGCAGCCTCAATCGCCGTGTCGTAATCCTGCCGCTTCATGGATAGCGTCTCGATGGGTAGATAACCGCGATAGCCGGACTGGTGGATGATGCGGATGAGCTTCTTCATGTCCACGCGGGGTGAGTCTGTGGTGCTCCCCATGGTTTCTTTGATCTGCCAGTTCACGGCATACGGGGCCATGAGGGCGATGTCGGCATAGGGATCAGGGGTGATGTATTTGCCCGTGTCCACCAGCGCGGCACACCAGTCGTGATTCACGCGCTTCAGTAGGCTCAAATGCTCGGCTCCGGTGCTGATGAAGTCGCCGTGATTTTGCACCGCGACGACGACGCCAAATTTTTCGCCATGTGCCGCGCACTCGCGCAGAGCTTTGGCCATCCATGCTTCCACGGCATCTCGTGTGGCCCCACCCGCAGCTTGTTGCCAATTCTTGAATGGCTGCTGTGAGTCCGCAAAGGCACGGACGGCAGGCGCACCGAGTTTGGCCGCGACTTCGATCCAGGTTTTGATGCGCTGCACTCCTTCATCGCGCACGGCTTTGTTTGCGGTGGTGAAGTCGTTGCGCACTCCCGTGCCGCTGATGCCCAGACCGAGGTTGAAGGCATGGCGCTTGAGCTTGATGAGGTAATCATCCGCCGGTGCCTTGGGATAGCCGGGGAAGAAATATCCGGTCAGATCCACGGCATCGAAATCATGCTTCGCGCAGAAGTCACAGACACCAAAGAGATCCACGCCCTGGCTCGCGTCCTTGGCATTCGCATTGAGCTGTTCGAGGAACGAATACGCATTGAGCGAGGTGCGCAGATGCGCCCCGCCGCTACGCTTGATCGGGGCGAAGTCAGCATTGGCAGATGCGGCGAATGGCAGCAAAGCGGCGTGTTTGAGGAAGGTGCGGCGTGAAGGCATAATGAAGCGGATTACCTGGAAGCTGGCACGGTGAACCTTACGGCAAGGTGACACTGCCAATATTGATTTCGTCATCGAAGCGTAAGGTTTGCGGGTTACTCTGCGCCTCGCCATGCGCTTGCTCATCATTGAAGACGAACTCGACCTGCTCCGTGCGCTCTCGCGGGCGCTGCGGGAGGATGGCTATGCGGTGGACACAGCGGAGGATGGTGAGGATGGGAGCTACAAGGCGCTGGCCAATGATTACGACGCCATCGTGCTCGACTGGATGCTGCCGATCATCAATGGTCTCGGCGTGCTCACAGCGCTGCGGCAAAAGAAGCGCACCCCCGTCATCATGCTCACGGCGAAGGGCTCGGTGAATCATCGCATCGAGGGGCTGAAGGCTGGGGCAGATGATTACCTCGCGAAGCCCTTTGATGTGAATGAACTGCGGGCGCGGTTGCAGGCTCTCATCCGCCGCTCGGCAGGGCAAGCTCGCGATCAAATCATCATCGGCGAGGTGAGTGTGGATACTTGGGGGAAGAACGTCACGCTCGCTGGTTCGCCAGTTGCGTTGACCGCTCGCGAGTATGCGCTGGTGGAATACTTGGCGCTGCGGCGTGGCAAGATGGTGAGCCGAACGGAGTTGTTCGAACACCTCTTTGATGAGAATGAAGACTCGCTCTCGAACCTGCTGGATGTGCGCGTCTCGCTGGTGCGCAAGAAGCTGGGCGCGGACTTTATCCAGACGAAACGCGGGCAAGGCTACTGCATCCCATGAAACTACCCGTGCTCTCCATTCGCGCTCGCATCCAGCTCTGGCATGGACTGCTGCTGGTGTGCATTCTCGGAGCGCTGGGCATCGCGGCGTGGCGGTTGCGCTGGCAGGATGAGCTGCGCCGCGTGGATCGGGAGATTGATGAGGTTCTGTCCCAAATGCACGACGTTCTCGGCTCCACCCGACAGCGTGATGAGACGCGAAAGCCCGCGTCTGCACCAGCGAGTTTTGCCATGCCCGAGGCGCTGGCCGGGCGTGTGGCAGCACACGGCGGCTACTATGTTTTGTGGTCACGCTTTGGCCTTGTTGTCGCGAGTTCAGAACATGCGCCAGCCTCACTCGCGATGCCAAAGATCGAGCCCGGTGCCAGCATCATCACGCACACACGAGGCAACGGTGATGTGCGTGAGGGCTACCTTTTTACACCACCGGGCGAGTGCTTGTTTGTCGGGGTGTCCATCTCCGCCGAGCGGGCGGCACTGGTGCAGTTTGGCTGGTGGCTCTTTGCGTTCGGTGGTGGCGTGCTTGGTATCGGAATGCTGGTGGATGCCTGGATCGTGCGGCGAGCGATCCAGCCGGTGGAAGACATCATCAGCGCCGCCGAGCGCATCAGCCACGGCAAGCTCTCCACACGCATCGAGTCCGACACAACGAGCGCCGAACTCGAACGCCTCACCCGCGTGCTCAACAGCACCTTCGCCAGCCTGGATCAAGCATTCACCCAGCAGACGCAATTCAGCGCCGATGTCGCGCACGAGCTGCGCACGCCTGTCTCCGTGCTCATTGCCGAGTCACAGATTGCGCTCGAACGCGAGCGCAGTGGCGAGGATTACCGCGACACCATCGCCACCTGCCTACGCTCCGCACAGCGCATGGGCGGACTCATCGAATCGCTGCTCGACCTCGCGCAAATCCAGTCCGTCGCGCACGCACAACACTCCCCCTGTGACCTCGCTGCCCTGACCAACGAAGTCATCAACAGCCTGCGCAGCACTGCCGCAGCGCAGGGCATTGAACTTCGCTGCACGCTCGCCGATGCCCCATGCGAGGGTAATGCAGCGCAGCTCAAGCAAGTCATCGCCAACCTGATCAACAACGCTATCCAGCACAACCAACGCGCTGGTCACGCCATCATCGAAACCAGCCTCGATCAAAATCACGCCATGCTCCGCGTGAGCAACACCGGCCCCGGCATTGCACCCGAAGACCTGCCTCACATCTTCGAGCGCTTCTACCGCACCGACACCTCCCGCAGCCGCAAGACCGGCGGTGCAGGTCTAGGCCTCGCCATCAGCAAAGCGATTGCTGACGCGCACGGAGCAAGCCTCAGCGTCGAGAGCACGCCCGGAGTGATGACGACTGTGCGATGCACGTTCAGCGAGGTCTGAAGGGCTAGTGGTTGACTGCTGAGCCACCTGCAAAACCCAGTTTCCGAAGCAAGAGCTTCCCAGCCACTTGACTCGTAGTTTAACTCCGTGTATTTCATTCGCAATGAAGCTCCAAGAAGGCCAGACATTTCTCTCGCTATATCTCGATCCAGGGCGGGTCGAGTATGCTGCTGGATCGGCTAGTGAGGCAGCTTCGAGCGAAGACTGGCAGCGGGAGACAAAGTTGCTGGGGCAAGTGGCAACGCCTTCTCGTGTGGCTTCGCTAATGGCTCGGTGGGTGATGTCGGCCAAGCCTGAAGTGGTGCTCGATCCGGCGGCGGGGTTGGGAAATTTGCTCCATGCTTGTGCCGCAATTCGCGATGGTGTGAAGCTGGTCGCCGTGGAACGGGATGAGACCACCTTCCAGCAGGCGAAGCACACGGCACCGTATGGCACAAAGCTGATCCTGGCCGATTACTTGTTTGCGGAGTCGGGACAGTTCACGGGCATCATTGCCAACCCACCGTATGTGAAGTCGCAGCGGCTCGAATACTCCGACGCTGAGTGGCGCTACTTCGATGAGCGTTTCGGTGTGCCACTGGATCGGCTGACGAACTTGTATGCGATCTTCCTGCTCAAGATTTGGGAAGACTTGGCTCCAGGCGGACGGGCGGCAGTGTTATTGCCTGCTGAGTTCATGAACGCGAACTTTGGTGAGGAGATCAAGGACCGGTTGCTCAAGGAGATGCGCCCTGCTGGCCTGATTGTCTTTGCGCCTGAGCTGAACTTGTTTGCTGATGCGCTTACGACGAGCGCGATTATCTTCCTGGAGCGAGGTGGGGCGAAGGATCGTCATGTGAAGGCAATCAAGGCATCGTCGCTTGAGTCGGCAGAGCTATTTGTCAGTGACCTGCTCGGAGAGATGGAAAGCTCGTCAGCTCAGACCGTTCACGATTTGCGTAACTTCGAACCACGCGAGAAATGGCTGAATACCTTGCTGGAGAACGAGCCATCGAAAGACGTGCATCATCTGACTCGGAAGATTGGCGATTACTTTCAGTGTCGGCGAGGCATTGCGACAGGAGCCAACGACTTTTTCTGCCTGAGCGAGTCGCTTCTGCGAGAGCATCGGCTGACTCAAGAGCACATCGAGGCTTGCGTCACGAAGGCGACCGATGCGGATGGAATCGTCTTCACTCGACGCAAGTTGGACAATTTGGCGAACTCTGACCGACGCTGTTACTTGCTCAGTCCACGAGTGAATGGAGCTGAACTGGATTCCTATCTTCGCTCGGGTCAAGAGCTTGGAATTCACGAGCGGCACCTGCCGAGCCATCGTCCTATTTGGTATCAGCCGGAAAACCGTGCTGTGGCGGCTGTGTGGGTAGCCGTGTTCTCGCGTGAGACGGTGAAATTCATCCTCAACACGTCAGGTGCAAAAAACCTCACCTGCTTCCACGGTCTGTATGCTCGCGAAGGTAAAACGAGTCTCGCGCCCTTGCTGGTTCTTTTCCTCAACAGCTCCTGGGGGCGCATCGCTTTCTCGCAGGTGAACCGCTTCTACGGTGATGGTTTGAACAAGCTGGAACCGAAGGATGTGGAAGCCATGCCTTGCCCGACGTTGCCAGCGCAAACGGCAGAGCAAGCACAGCAGCTCACCGCCCGCCTTATTGAGCTTGAGTCAGTGGCGGATGACGAACGTCGTCGCATCATGGATCAAATGGCCGCCGAGATGCTTGGCCTACCGTTGATCGAGACGACCCAGGTTATATTGCAGGCAGAAGCACACGTCGCGCCGCCTCAGCGTCCAACGAAAAGCCCCCGCCGCGCGGCACCACGAAAGCGTCGTGCCGTCCCAGTTCCGTGACGCGATGCTCGGCCTCGAATCGAGGCAATTCTGTGGCAGTGCCAATCTTGGCACCGCTGGTGATCGGGATCATGATCGTGGCCTTCTCCTGACTCTTGGCTGGTGTCTCGATGGTGAAACCCGTGCCGCTGGCGATGATGGAGAAGATGTCGAGGAAGTTGATGGCAAAGATCGAATCGAAGAACACTTGGCAGTAGCTCTGCACCACACCGTAACGCTCCAACCAGCGATAAACGATGATGAGGTCTTCCACCTTCACGGTGAAGCTCGGCGTCTCACGAGCGGTCTTGTTACCTGCCTCACGCTGCTGCTGGCGCATTCGCATGTAGGTCAGAGCCCCGAACTTGCTGGAACGCACTTCGATGGAGGCGAGCGCCTGCTGCACGAGCACATCGCTATCATCGTGGCTCAGTTCAGAAATGTCTTCCGGCGCGGCTACATGGCCCGGCAGGATCAACAAGTCGGGCCGCTTGCCGAAGCATCGTGTTTCTTCGATGCCAGCCAGATACCTCGCCTTGAACTCAGGATGGCCTGCGGCAATGCGATCCGTATTCCCATGCTGCACGATCTTCAAATCCGGGAACACAGGACGAAGCGCGAGAGACAGACTGTGCTCCGCCCAATCACCCATCGCTCGATTCGCCAGGAACTCCGAGCGCGCATCTGTCGGCACCGTGATCTTCTTCGCAGGCGGCCTGCCTTCGCCGCCGAATTCCAAATGCCGCGCTTCGATGCCCTTCCGCTCCAGCGTCGCGATGACTCCAGGTAAGGTGCCCTTCAATCGAGCGAGGTAAGCGGTATTCATCGCGGTTTCCTCCCGTCAAAGGTGAACAGATCACGAACCTCAATCTCAAGTGCATCCGCGAAGCCCTGGAGTCCAGCCACCGAAGGCGCATTCACGCCGCGCTCGACCAGACTGATGAACTCGACTGAGCAACCAATCACCTCCGCCAGAGCCTCCTGAGTGAGTCCCTGCTTCTTCCGTAACGCGGCAATTCGCTGTCCGAGCTTCTTCTGTAACACGGAGCTTAGCTACCACCTACCGTCGGCGATGACCACGGAGCTAAACTACGGCTTTCTTCAGATCGGCTAGAGTTCGGAGGCCGTGATTTTTATGGCTGCGTGACCTTGAGCCGCACGAAGCGCCTTGCCCCGTTTGCTGGCACCAGAGCTTTGATTTGCTGAGTCGTCGCCCCGTCAGTGAAGACGCTGCTGGTCACGCCTGTGGTGCTCCAGTCGTTGCTGAGCGTGTCGCTCCATTCCACGATGAAGCTCACGTCGGTGGCTGCTTTGTTTTTGGTGTAGATGAACTCGATGCTGGCTCCGGGGATGGTTGCTGAGATGGGGAGCACGTCATTGGCGGCGGGGTTCATGGCGGTGGCGTATTCCATGAGATTCGTCACGCCGTCTTGTTCATTGTCGGCGGTGTCGGAGCTGGTGCCAGCATCGGCGGTGCTGCCGTAGTTGGTGTAGCGCCAGAGCTGGATGGGGGTCATGACGGTGACGCTGAGGGTGAATGCTGAGTTCGCCGTGAGTGTGCCATCGCTCACGCTGACGGTGATGATGGTGCTGCCGGTTTGATTCGTCGCGGGCGTGATGGTGACGGTGCGACTGGCACCGTTGCCGCCGAAGCTGAGGTTCACATTCGGCACCAAGGTGGTGTTCGATGAACTGCCTGTGAGTGTGAGGCTGGCGGCGGCAGTTTCGGCATCGCCGATGGTGAAGGCGATGGCGCTGCTGGTGGTGTTTTGCACTGTGGTTTGGGCGCTGATGCTGGTGATCGTGGGTGCGGTGTTAGGGATGCCTGCGAGGTAGCTGGTGCTTGTCGTTTGCGCCACCGTGGCCGCCGTGAAGCCATTCGTATCATACGTTGCCAGCGCGGTGCGGTTCACGCGGCCATACTCGGTGCCGGAGCTGCCCAGCATGGCGTAGGTGCTCGCATTCGTGGTGCCGGTGCCCGCGAGGCCCGTAGCTTTGCTCGTCCAGGTGCTCTGGTTTTGCGATGCCTCGACGCTGTAAGTTCCGCCCTCGACCGAGGACCAGGTGAGCGTGACATTCGGCGATGCAACGACAGGCGTGCTGATGGCGATGGGCGTGCTGGGGCCACTGATAAACTGCTGCGTCAGCGGCGTGTCTGCCGTCATCGTTGCCACGTTGGTTGCACCGCCTGTGGGACTGCCATAATACTGACGCCCCATGGTGTAAGGGAAGGCAGGTGTGCCATCGGTTTTGATGGTGGTGAAGTAGCAGAAGTGCGGCGTCGGAAAGTCGGGCGTGACGCAGATGCGACCATTGAATTTATCGAGGTCAAAATCACGAACTGTTGCGCCTGTCGTTTGGGTGAACCCGAGATCGCCGAGGTAGTCGTTGTCCTCCAAATAACGCCCCAGCGCGAAGGCCGTACCCACCGCCGGGCCATACTCGGTGGTGAGCAGCGTGGCAGATCGGTTGCGCACCACAGCGGCCCAGGCTGGCAAGGTGATGCGCCCGGTGGCGGCGAGATTGGTCGTGCCATTGGCACCATTGCGTGGCGTGAAACCCGTGACCATGCGCCGCACGCTGCTCGCTGCATTCGTGGGGTCGGAGTAGCCGTAGGGGCCGTAAATGGGGAAACCATCGGCGGCCCACGCGAGGATGGGCGAGTGCTGAGTCACGGCAGCGGCGCTCTCGGTGTAGCGATTCGTCGTGGCGTTGTAGTCCACATGATCGCCGAGTTGATAACGCAGCGCGATGGGCTGCACATGGTAGTGGTAGTTGGCCCCTGCTGGATGCGCGAGGGCTGCATCAAAGGTGACGCCCTCGACGACGTAGGCTTCCCGCAGCCAAATGCCGCCACCTGGATTTACTTCCGTGCCCGATGCGGTCACATACGAGAACGCATCGCGATTATCGAAGAGCGACACTCCATTGACGAATCGGCCAATGGTACCGCCGCCCGTCGAAGTCTTCGTTCCTGGAACCGTGGGATTGCGCGGGATGCGATACACACTGGCCGTGTTCGCAGGGAAGTTCGGGAAGTTGTTGGTCTTTGCCGCATTCAGATACCACGGCCCCATCATGTGCGAGGCAAGGCCGCTGGTGCGGATATAGACCCAGTTCGTAGAGTAGTTCACTTCGCTCACACCAGCATAGACCGGATTGGACTGTGTGCCCGCGCCACGGGCCCAGGTCAGTGATTTCGTCCCTGCCGTTTCATCCGCAGTGGACTGATAAACCCGCGCATACTTCGTGGCATCGGTCTGGAGCCATGAGGTGAAGAGAGGATTGGCATGAGCCACAGTGATGCCCGCGACGAGGGTGAGGATAATGAGGTGCTTCATGACAACGCGATGCGAGATGGGCGCAAAGTAAATCAGCCGACCTTACAGGAGCGTGACAGCCGGGATTGATTTGCACTTGCCCCACATCTTTGGAGCGAATCTACCGCACCGACGCATCTCGCCGATGCGCTGAGTTTCATAGGGGCTGAAAAGCCTATTTCACAACGCTTGTAGGCTGGGTCGTCTGTGGCCCGTTGCCGGGTGCCGCAGTGAGCTTAGCGCTTGTATCATCCACCGCTTTGAAGTGGCCCTGATGCACTTCGCTTGGCTTTACCTTGCCGCTGCCATCGGCAGGCAGGGCAAGGCTTTGCTCAATGATGCGCTGGGCGATGGGGGCACAGGTGCTACCACCAGATTTGCCGCCTTGGACGAGGATGGCAAAGGCGAGCGTGGGGTTTTTATACGGAGCGAAGCCGATGAACCAGGCGTGGTTATCGGCCACTTGGTTGCCATTGATCACACGCCAAAACTGCGCGGTGCCCGTCTTGCCTGCGACTTCTATGCCAGGCACCCGCGCGCTTTTGGCGGTACCGCTTTCATGATTAACGACCTTCCACATGCCTTTGCGAATGCGCTCCATTTGCTCGGGTGTTACACCGTTTTGGATAAGATCGGCGGGGCTCTTGATGGGCTCGGGGCGCGGCAGAAGGCTGACAGCGGGCACCTTGCCAGCCGTGGCGACGGTCGCCGCCAGCACGGCCATCTGCAAGGGCGAGGCGAGGACGAATCCTTGGCCCACGCTTGTGTTGGCGATGATGATCGAGCTTGGGGATTTCTCGTTGGGTTGGTTGAGTTCTAGCCACTCGGGCGTGGGCAGGAGGCCGGGGGCTTCGTCTGGCAGTTGAATGTGCGTCTGCTCGCCGATGCCCATGAGTTGCCCTGCCTTGCCCATGGCAGTGATGCCTGTGCGATTGCCAAGCTGGTAGAAGTAGCAGTTGCAGGATCGCATGAGGGCGTCTTCCAAATTTAGCACGCCGTGCTTGCTATCAAACTGTCTGGCTATCCAGCACTTCAATTCGTGGCTGCCGTAAGTGACGCTGCCGGTGCATTCGAAGGTCTCGTCGCCAAGGCCCTGAGTCGCGGCAGCTAGCGCGATGAAGGGCTTGAAGGCAGAGCCCGGTGAGTAGGCGTTGATGGCGCGAGGCAACAAGGGAATTGTCTTGTCATCGATCAAGGTCTCGAAATCTGCCAAGCTGAGCGATGGCTCAAAGCTGCCAGGATCGTAGTTGGGAAACGATGCCATCGCCAAGACATCGCCTGTGTTCGGAGAGAGCACGATGGCGGCTCCGCGCCCCACTCCCGCATCGCGCATGGCTTGCTCGACGATGCTTTGAATTCTCGCATCGAGGGTGGTGGTGACATCGAAGCCAGCGGCGAGGGTTTTATCGGCTGTCTTCTCTAGGCCCGCCCGGCCTCGGCGTGGGCCATCGGGCTTGGTCTTGTTTTCCGGGCTATCGCTTCCAGTGTAGCCCAGCACATGCGCAGCCAGAGCCTTCAGCGGATGATTTCGCGGCTGCCCCTGCCGATTCTCGACGAGGACGATGCCATTGCGGTCGAGTATCTTGCCACGCTGCGGTGGAGTTGCATCGACAGCCAGCATGGCGAGCGGAAGGCTAAGCACGGCGCTGGTAAGCAAGACGCTGCGAGTGATGCGGCTGGGCATGGCTCGGCGCTTCAAACCTCGATCAAGGATAGCCAGCAGGCGCTGTTCGACAGGATCGGTGCGAGTGATGGCGAGGGAACAAAGGCTTATACCGCGAGGGATGCGATGCTGTTGACTGAGATCGAGAAGGTGTTGCGCATAGTCGCTGGCACGAATGCCGTGGTGCAGCACGGCGTCATCGCAGGCAAGTTCTTGCGTGGTGCGCAGGCGATGCACGGCGACCCAGGCGAGAGGATTGAACCAATGCAAAACTTGCATGGCCTGGGCAAGCAACAAGGCCGCTGGATCGCGGCGTTGAAGATGGGCAAACTCATGCAGCCACACGGCTCGCAAGCGATCAGGCGACCACTGGCTAGCACTGATAGGCAAAAGCAATCGAGGCCACAGCACACCCCAAACCATGGGCATGGCTGTGGCCGTGCCGATGAGCAATCTGGGCATGGGCCGAGTGGCACTGCCGAGTCCCATCTCACGGGCAACGGAGATGACGCTAGCAGACAACTCGGGCTCGGTGTCAGCACCAGCGCAGCGGAGTTCGAGCAGCAGCAAGCGCAACACATTGAGCACGATTCGCAGGCCGAGAAGCCCCACGCCGACGAGCCACAGCAGCGGCAAGCGGCGCACGATTTTATCCCAGGTCAGGCGGTTCAACAGCATGATTTGCCACCCTGTGTTTGGCTCTGAAGTTGCGCTGGTGATGGCTGCGGTGGTGCTCGTTGAAGAGGCAGTCACTGAAGGCAATCCCGGCTTGGATGGTTTCGCATGGGGATTCGGTGTGAGCATCTCTGAGGCGAGGTTGCCGACGAGCGGCACCCTGATTTCATCATTCGGCATGGGCAGCAGTGGTGCCTCGCTCTTGGGCTTGGGAATGACTTGCCAATGCGGCAGAATGACGAGCGCGAACGCCAAGACATTGAGGCTCAGAACAGCAGCCAGTAATGACAAGTAGCGCATCGCAGCGGACAAGCGACGCATCGCAAAACCGATGAAGAAGAAGACGGCGAGGATGGCCGTGCCCTTGACCGCTAAGTGGGCAAGCGCATCGAACCAAGCGATGGGAGCGGAGACATGGAGCAGCGTGTTCATGGTTGTGTGGGGTTCAAAGATCTTCGTTGCGAGCTGCTTCGATGAGGCCCTGGATGCGAGTGTACTGCTCCTCGCTGAGCTGCACGCTCTTGCCAGTGAGATGCGCGGCGAGGGCGTCATCCACGGCACCAGCGAAGAAGGTATCCAGCACATGGCGCAGCGCCTGTAATCCCGCGCGAGCCTTGGATTGCACGGGTAAATAAATGACTTCGCGACCGTCTTTACCTTGGCGCTTCACATGGCCTTTTTCTTCCAGGATGTGCAGCAAGCGTCGCACCGCCAAACCGGTCGGCGGGTCGGGGATCAGCGCGGTGACGGTGGCGACACTAGCGCCACCTTGGGAATGAAGAGCGTCCAAGATTTGTCGCTCGCGACGAGAGAGTTGAGGTGTGGCAGGCATGATGGCGAAACATTAACTTTTTAATGTTTAGCGGAAAATGCAGTACGAAAGCAAACACGAACATTAAAAAATTAATGATTTGGTGCGGAGACATCATGGATGATGAAGTAAGCGTGATGAGATTTGCGTTCTTTAGTCCCCTTCACCGCAGCGAGTTAGCAGGAAATCGAAGGGCAAGATGCCATCGGCAGTGAGGATGAAGTTGTCAGCCTTGGCGTCGAAAAAGAGCGCGCCGTCGGCCTCGACCTGTTCATGAGCATGTGAGGCCTGTTTGGCAGGTCACTTCACTGTTCGCATCTTTGCCAACGTCTTGAGTTGGGTCTATGGAAAACGCATCGAGAACAGATCGGCATCACTCATTTCAAAACGCAAACTCACGGGCTTGCCGGCTTGAGTGCTGAGATCATCGCCGCGCTTCCATTTCACGATGCGGGCAATGTGATCGCCCCAGATCGGCAGGCACTCATCCAGCGAGAAGCCCGGCAGCGCCTTGCCATCGGCATCCTGCAACTCGACGCGCATCTGGCCTGCGGCACTGGTGGAGTAGTTGATCTCCAGCTGCTTGCCGGAGAACGTCAGCGGCTTGGTGATGAACTCGCCGCCTGCGAGCGGTGCGTTCACGGAGACAAAGCCATCCAGTCGCAGCGTGTAGCGGCGACCAGCAGTGAGGAACATCGACAGCTCCGTGTCGCTGGTTTGATGAATGCCGATGGCGGCGTAGTTCGCACGGTCGGCCCAGCCGTCTTTGCCAAGGCCGGGGCGGATGAAGCTCTGCGTGAACTCGCGGTCATAGGTGTCGCCACCGCGCGTGCTCATGAACAGGATGTCCGTGGCCGCGCCGCGCTTGTCCATGAAGCGAGTGGGGATGGCGAGGTAGATGTGCGGTGCACGGAAGTAAGGCTGCGTGCAGGGGGTGTAGAGGTGTTCGTTGGGCAGGTTCGCCTGCATCTCAACAAACGGTGTCCAGGTGATGAAGTCCTTCGATGTGGTGCGGGCGATGCCCCTCATGCCTTTGATGAAGCGCCGGAAGTAGCACACGTAGGACTGCTCGCTGTCGCTCCAGAAGGCGTAGTTCTGCGAGTCAAAGTATTTGCCCCATGCCTCCGGGATCACTGGCTCCTCGCGCAGCTTTTTCCAATGGATGCCATCGGGAGATACAAAGGCCTTGAGTCCGCCTGGGCCGCGCTTGTCACGCACCGCTGACTGATGCGGCTGAAACGCAATGCCGCCCAGCGCCTTGTATCTTTGGTCGGCAGGCACGTCTGGTTTCGTGTCGATGAAGGGCGTGAAGTTGTGGTTCACCAGGAACTCGTTCATGAGCACGATGTTGCCGTCCGGGAACGATGGATGCTCAAACAAGCCGAGCTTCGGCTTCGTCCACGAGATGGCGTCCTTGCTCTCTGCATAGAGCGTGGCTTCGCCATCATGATAGGCCTCGATGCCATGCGTCTTCCAAGTGACCTTCGGATCCTTGTCATTCCGGTAGTAGAACTGAAACTTGTCCTCCGCCTTCAACACCGTCGCGTAGTGACCGCTCGGTCGGGGCGGCGACACTGGCGGCGCAAGCTGTGGCGTGTGGAGCTTCAGCACGGTGTTCCTGAGTTCACCGACGAGCAGACGATCCACGAACAGCTCGCGACGGGTGCCGAGGTCGATGGGTTCGGCAGCCGTCGCCTGGGCTGTGAGATAGCCGTTCATCGGCAGCGACAGGGCAAGGCAGGCGAGGATGCGTCGGGGCGTGTGCATGGTGGAGTGCGGGTGAGGGATTCGCGCTACGGCGCTTTCACTTCCAGCAGCGTCTTCATGGCACCGATGAGCACGGCCTCCACTTCGGGGGCGACGTTGGAGGAGGTGGGGCCGGTCTCGTAGCCGCCTTCGGGGTAGGCGGCGGCGGTGCCGATGTAGCCAGGGCCGTAGTCACCATAAGCGGCCATCATCACATGCAGATCAGGGCGCATGGCTTTGGCGGCGAGTTGGTATTCGACAAAGAGTTCGCCGGGCAGATGCAACATGCGCGTGTCGCCGATGCGCAGGCTGGTGATGTCGATCTGGTGGCCTGACTTCACGCGGCGCAGCCAGGCGAGTTGATCGGCGAAGGAGATGTAGCCCTTCGGCGGCGTGGCTTTGAGTTTGGCGATGAGGTCGGCTTCATCGAGATGCGGCGCGGGCGGCAGGCTCACGGACACGCTACTCCAGCCGATGTCCTCAGCGGTGAGTGCTCGCCGCGTGGTCTTTTCATAGGCCTCGCGCATCCCAGCGGCGAGACGAGTGGCGAGGGTGATGCGGTTGGCTTGAGCACCGTCGTTGTATTTGCCAGCGGCGACGTTTCCACCGGCGCCATTGAAGTGGACGTGCAACGCAGCGTTCACATCCTGCCCACGCATGAAGCGCGCGATGCCAGGAAAATCAGGGCTGGGGACGCCGACGCGATAGTAGCTCTGCGGATGACAGGCGTAAGCGCTGAGCACGGCGACGGGCTTATCGCCATTCCAAAAGCTGAGCAGTGACACGACTGGATCAATGGTGCCCTCGGGCAAGGCGATGAGGCTCGCCACCTTGCAAGCGCTGCCGCGCATGGCTCCCACCCTGCCACCGGGAAGTCGCTCCACGCGGCGGTTCGATGCGACCTCCTTCACAATGGCTTCACCATAGCCGTAGTGCGTGATGGGCTGCGCATTCGGCAATGCCGCGCGGATGGCATCTGCCGCGCGGATGGCATCTGCCGCGCGTTGGATGACGAGACGATGGAACGCGCCATCAAAGCGGGAGTAGCCTTTCACATCGAGTTCTTGAATGATCTTCTCCGCCGTGAAATCGCATCCCGGTGCATCGTGCTGATGCAGCGTGTGGACAGCCACGCGCCCCGGCACGGTGCCCGCAGCCAGCGCCAGCGCGGTGCGAAAGGCATCATGCCCTTCATTGGCAATGCCGATCCAATCCACCGCGCAGAGCACCATGGGCTGCCCCGTGCCGAGCAGCACGATACCGCGACAGCGCAGCGTGAGTTCATCCACACGCTTCACCGGCTCATAAGCCATCGCAGAGCCAAGCGGCGGCGTCGCATCCACATCGAAGACCGCGAGGCGAAGAGGCTCCGCTGCGAATGAAGACAACCGAATGACGAGTGAGGCAAAGAGGAGGGCGAGGCTGATGCGTTTCATGGTGAGGGGGTAGAGAACGTCAGCGGGGGCCCGCCATTGCACCGCAGAGAATGGTCAGGCGAACCCGACCTACATCCACTTTCACCGCGCCGCTGGGAGCGGTGTAGATGAGGAACTGGTCGGGGTGAGCATGGAATGATTCAGCGAGCCGCTGCCGCCGCGATGTGTCCTGCGAAGGTGGTCACGAAGTTGCTCAAGCTGGTCATGTCGTCAAAGCTCGTGAACGCTCCGTCTTTGACGGCGGTGCGCGGTGAGGCCAGTGTGGTGGCGGCGGTGTAGAGCTGCTCTTGGACGAGGCGCTTGCAGAGAATGTGGTAGCGCTTGATGTAGGATGCGTCGCGGAAGTCTGGAAAGACGGGGTAGTGAGGCGATGCGTCACGAACAGGACTTCGCGAGCCTTCGGCATCCTCGACGAGCATTACCCAACCAAGAAACGGGCGAGGGATGTCGCCGAGCGCGCCCTCGCGATAGGCCGTCCAGAAATCGTGAGCTGTGCCGATGGACTCTTCGGCGCGGTTGTTGAAATTGTTCCCGAACGACGGGCCAACTTGAGACTTGAACTCCAGCGCTGCGATGAGCGTGCCGCGATCAATGATGAGCATGTCCCATAGCTTGGTGGGACGGAAGTAGCCGGGCAGCGTGAGCGCTTTGCGCACGAGATGGATCTCCGCAGACTTGAGTCCGTTGGCATGAACGAGATCGTGAACCAAGCGAATGAATCCATCCATGTTCTTGCCGGACGTGACGGCGGCGCGCTCACCTTGATCGGCTTTCCCAGAAGCCGCCTGCTTCTTGACTGCATCGCGACGCCCAGTCCAGAACGTCTTCACGGCTGTCTTGGTGCGAGCTTCATAGTTGGCGAGATCGAGTGGCATCAGATCGCGGGGGTTAGGTGGGTTAACTCGTCAGCCGTCATTTCATAGATGTCGCCTGTCGCTTGCAAGATCGCTTTCGTGTCCTTTGACTCAACGGCAACAAGCAGTTGGTGCCGAATCTTGGTGGCTAGCGAAGACCAATGGGGCAGCCGAATGCGACGCAGATACTGGGCTTGAAACCTCAAGGCACCACCATGCATTTTGGTCGAGTAAGCACGCACGAACAAGTGAGCGATACCCGCCATTAGCACGGCTTGCAGAGCGGGTAACGGCCACTCTTTGGACAAGACGAAGTAAAGATTGTGATGCGGGTAGAGCTTACCTTTTTCGAGCACGATGTGAGCGTCACCTTTGATGTCAGGGATCAATAACTTCGGCGAGTAAGCGAGCGAAGGCGTGATGCGGTCGATGGTGCGATACCAGGAGCCGTTCGTTTTCTGCGCGCAGTGCCTTGCCTTCAAAACCTCGCCATGCTTCTCCATGTAGGCCGCGAAACGCGGGTAGCGGGCGAAGTCGGCGAGCGAGCCGTCTTCTTCAAAGGGGTTCACCACACCGAGGCCACGCCACTCGACGATGCCTTGCCGCATATCGCGCGTCATCACCAGCGGCAGCTTGCGTTCGTCTTCCACGTCCAACTCATCCATGGGGCCAATGAAGACCTTGTCGGCTCCTGTGGCCACTCCGATGCCGACGGAGCATCCCGTTTCCTCCAACGTCGGAAACTGCGCCTCCAATCGACGCACGAGTGCAAGCGAAGGTTGCGCATCGGCCTCAAGCAACCACGGCTCGGAGCCTCTCGCGATGCAGGGCATCTCGACGACCGTGCCATTGAAATTCTTGGGAGCGCCAACGAGTCGCGAGCACAATCCATTAAGCGCCACCGCCGAAACCTCGGGCCGGTGTGCCATGCGTGACCGCCCGTAGGCACCACGCCCAATGACGGTGATCGCCGGATAAGCGATCACCTCACTCTGGAACGCCGCCGTGCCGACCATATCAACGTAATACTTCAAGGTGAAGCCAGCCGAGATCATCTCGCGCAACGGGCCACCGTAGCGGTTCTTCATCCATCGATCCGAACAGATAAAACCAAGCAAGCCATCGTCGGAGAGAAGACGCAGTGATTGCTCGATGAATGGCACATACAAATCGGCGCGATCATAGAGCGTGGTGTAGCGCTTGCGATACTCGGCGAGCATCGGAGCCGCGATCATCTCTTGCCGGACGTAAGGCGGATTGCCGACGACGACATCGAATCTCGCAGCGAATGGCTCCAACAGAAAGTCGCCATTGATCAACCATTTGTTTGTGAGCATCGCTGCATCGGCTTTGGAGATGTCTGCATCTGTCAGCAGCTTGATAACACTCAGTTTAGTTGACTCGAAGGTGCCGCGATGAAGTTCCACCGCACGCACGGCATTGACGAGATCCTTCGCTGATTTTTGATCACGCTTTGCAGCTTCCAGCAAACGAGCCGATGCAGGAATCAGAAAGTCTCCAGAGCCGAACGAAGGCTCCAAAAGCCGCTTCTGCCAGAGGGGTTTGTCAGCGGTGTATCCGGCGAGGTCGAGAATGAAGTTTACTACCTCAGGGCGTGTATAAACAACCCCTCGCTCGCCGTCGCCACTGGTCTTCATCCGCTCGACCTCGACGCCCAGGAAAACCTGTGGGGCAAAGAGTTCAGGCATGGCCAGATCGGATGACGAGATTCGTGACATTATAAAGGCGAAGCCCCTGCTGAGAGCTGGGTTATTGGAGTCCGAAAGCACTCGGTTATCAAGGCAGGGTTTCCGTCACCGAGATGGAGCCTTCAACTCTTTGGTCTGCATCGTGCCGAGGGTCTTCATCATCGTGACGTTGCCAGCATTGAAGAGATGCACGCCATCGGCTCCGGCGGCATACCAGCGATCGGCGCGGGTGCGATGTTGCTCAGGGGTGAGGCTGCCGCGCTCAGGTGGCTGCATCTTGCCTGCGGCGATGAGCTTGTCTTCCGCAGCGGTGGTATCGTGGCCACTGGTGATACCTTCCTCTCCAAACAACACGGCGCAGCCAGTGCGGTGGCCCATGGCGACGAAGGGCGCGATGTCGAACTCATAACCGCCGAGCGAGTGCTGCGCGACGACGAGGTAATCGAGCAGGCCGAGCTTTGTCCAAGCATCGACATCGCAGCCGAGAGCGTTGTATTCGCGATGGTCGATGCGGGCGGCGAGGCCGAGGTGGCGATGCTTCTTGGCCCCGGCTTCATCGAGCATCTGGCGGATCTCGCGGAGGAAGTCGGTCATCACATTGGCGCGCAGTTGCAGCCAGCGTGGCTCATCGGCAGGCAGCGTGCGCGGGTCGGTGCCATACTGTTTTTGGAAGGCTTCGATGAGCGGCGCGTCGTAGCCGAAGAAGGGCGGGTGGCGCAGGAAGTCGAGGTGGATGCCGTCGATGTCGCGCTCGGCGGCTTCGCGCAGAATGCCTAGCTTGAAGGCGCGCACTTCAGGATGTGCATACGAAAGCGGGATGCGCTGTTCACCCTTTGGCCCACGGATGCGCAGCTCGGGATGGGTGCGCCAGAAGTCGCTGTTCAGCATGTCCGAGATCTCTGGTGGCACGGTGCCATAGTCGCCATTCATGCGCATGGAGGCGTAGCAGAGCAGCCCGGCTTCGTGGCAGCCCTGGGCTATGGTTTGCAAGCTATCCACCTTCTCATCGACAAGACGGCGCAGGGTCTCGACGGCGAACTGATCCCCGCGTCGGCCATACTCGGTCAAGCCGCTGCCCACGAGTTCAGAGGTCTTGCAGGGGAAGTTGGTGCGACTGCCCGAAGTGATGCACCACTCCAGCACCGCCACCTGCGTGTCTTTGAAGACGGAGCCCTGCTTGCGCAAGTCCGCCGCCGTCTTGTAGCGCCCGCTGTAGAAGTTGCTGAAGCCGTCGTCATTGACGATGAGCAGCTTGTCGCCGTTGCGCGGTTTGGGTGGTTCGGCGGCTGGGGATGACACCACAGCTGCGAAGCCGCAAAGCGAAACACGATGGACGCAGAGGATGATGAGAGCAGTGAGGATGGGCTTCATGATAGCAGGCGGAGCAAGGTCACTCGGCCTTCTTCAATTCAGCGAGCATCTCCATGAGATTCTTCGTGAGAATCACCGAGGTATCCTCCTGCACCACATTGGTGCCGAGCCAGGTTTCATAGCCGCCGAGTTGGTGCTGCTCCGGCGTGGGCAAGTAACCATGCCGACCATTGGCGAGGCCGATGACCATGGTTTGCGGGAAGGGGCTGCGCTTCTTCAAATCGAGGCCAGTCTCGGCAAAGGTCTCGAATGGGATGCAGCACACGGCGAGGTCGCCGATGCGGATGGCTTGCAGTTGCACGGTGATGGTGTCCTCGGGGCGCTCAGCGGCACCGATGACGCTGCCTGCATAGTTCTTCGCGAGGCGCGGCAGCTTCTCGACAGCGTCCTTGTCCTTGATCGCGAGGATGGCCTTGGCTTCGGCGATGTCTTGCGCACTGGGCTTGCGATACTTCAGCGTGATCTCGCGCTGCATCATGCCAAGCGTGACATCGCTGCGATGCTTCTCGATCTTCTGCCGTGCAGTCCAAGCGGTGTCAGCGGCTTTGCCAGCGACGAGGCGGATTTGCTCGAAGGGCTCGCGCGGCGGGCGCACCACGCCGAAGGGGATGTTATTGATGTCGCCGGAGGTGCCGTTGGACATCATAGCGACGAAGTTCTCATCGCCATGCACGCGCGATGGCATTAGGCGCGCGAACTCGCCGTAGTAGTCGGCCGACACCTGCCCGCCGGGTGCGCCGCCAACATAGTGCAGCGAGTAGTTGGCGAACAACGCGAGCGGCTTCCGCTTCGCATCCTGCACGGAGATGATGGTGATGTCGGGATCAGTCGGCCCGGCGGGATGGTCGATGACATCGAGGCTCGTGCCGGGGTTCATCTTCACCTTGTCCATGCGGCCAAAGGGATTGAGCGGCATCTTGCCGGGCTTGAGGAACCAGCGGCGGTTGAAGACTTCATCCGGCAGCGGATGCGAGGCCGCACCGATGGCAGCGGGACGCAGCGCGGCATGTGCCTTGATGATCGACTGCGACACACCATCCACGAACAGGTTCCAGTAAGCCGCCGCCTGCTCGCTGCGCGTGTTCAACGACGCGCCGCTGTGCGTGTGGGTGGAACTGATGAGCATCTTGTCCATCGGGATACCCGTTGCTTTGGAGGCAATGCCCTTTGCTTCGTTAAGAGCATCAGGCCCCGCACCGAGGTTATCCACGACCACCATCGCCAGGGTTGTCGCGCCGTCATCCAGCACCATGGCTCGGGCATTCAGCGGGTCATGCGCACTATCGGCCATGTTGGCGCTGTGGCCGCCAGGCATGTTCATCGGGAACTGCTTTGGCGTGATGTCCACGGCGGCGGCTCCGACGCGGAGAGCAGGTTTATCGGCAGCATGGAGCAGCGCTGCGGTGGAGAAGAGGCAAATGGTGAGCAGGAGAAGTTTCATGGAAGCAGGGCAGCACTGCAAAAATAAGTGATCGCAGTGAGCGGAGGACAAACGCACAGCGGCGCTCTCATCTACCTCTCTTGCTCTATTTCCCCACGCGATACAGCGCCTTGTCGGTGCGCAGATACAGGGCGCTGCCGATGGCGATGGGGCTGGCCATGAGGCTGCCGTCGAGGGTATTCTGCGCTTCGATTTTGAACTCTTTGTTCGCGGGCACTACGGTGGTCACGCCTTCGCGGCTGGAGATGTAGAGCCTGCCCTCGGCGACGATGATGGAGGCGCTGAATTTGCCGCCGAGGCGCTCGCGATAAACGGCCTCGCCCGTGGCGGCATCCACGCAGGAGAGAATGCCGCCATCATCGACATAAAACAGCAGGCCGTTGGCGAGCACGGGCGAGGACATCTTGGGCGCGTTCTTGTTGTTGCGCCATGCGATCTCGGGCGTCGCCACGCCTTTGTGTTTCAGCGCGATGACCTGGGATTTGCCGAAGGCGGTGCTGAAGTAAATGCGCTCGCCATCGGCCACGGGGCAGGTGGACATGCTGAAGCCCAGCTCGCCATAGGGCAGCTTCCACAATTCCTTGCCGGTGGCGGGCGTGTAGCCATAGACCCAGTTGGCGGCGCTGCTAACGACGACGGGCTGGCCGTTGATGGGCACGATGAGCGGTGTGCCGTAGGCCTTGCGCTGCTGGGGGCGCGGATCCATTTCACCGCTGCGCGGGGTCTGCCACGCGACCTTGCCAGTGGCCTTGTCGAAGGCGGCGATGAATTGCTGATCGCTGCCATCGAAGTGGACGATGAGCCAGTTCTTCCACAGCACAGGCGTGCTGCCGGGGCCGTTCTCGTGCATGACGTGGAGTTCTTCGTTCTTCCACAGCACCTGCAATGTTTTGGTGTCGAGACAGACCGTTCCAAAGCTGCCAAAGTGCGCATACAGCCTGCCGTCCTTGATGATGGGGCTGGGCGACGCGTAGCTGTTGAGCTGGTGCGCCCACTGCGGCTCGGCCACTTTGAGCAGCTCGACGTTGTGCAAAATTCTGCCCGTGACGGGGTCGAGGCACAGGGCGCGTAGGCTTGCGGAATCAAGCACGGTGACGGGTTGGTCGCCGGTGTTGCTCTTGGTGCGACGTGCGACATCGGCGGGTGCGGCAGTTTTTTCCACGGCGGTGGTCAGCCAAATCTGCTCGCCCCAGATCACAGGCGTAGAGTGGCCACGACCAGGGAGAGGCGTCTTCCACGCGATGCCGCTAGTCTCGCTCCAAGTCGTGGGCAGGCCCTTGGCTGTGCTGCTGCCTTGTCCACCCGTGCCGCGCCACTCGGGCCAGTTTTCAGCGCAGACATGGCTGGTGATGAAAGTGAGCGCGAGGAGGAGAGGACGGGAGTTCATGCGGGGGATGATGTGAGCGAGTGGATAAGATGCGGAACAAAAAATGTCTCAAGGCATGGTGGGCGACAGACGCTCGTCAATGAGATCGCGGCCTTTTTCGTTGTAGGCGAGCAGTTCGCCAAACAACTCCATGTCAGTGCGGATGCGATTCGTCTCCGGTTCGTAGCGGGCGAGGGTGTAGCCGCGTGTGCGGAGATGCGTGAAGATGTCCTCTGCTTGCAGGCCGTAGTTGAGGAGGCTGTTATTCATCTCAAAGAGAATGACAGGCACGCGACCTGCGCTCACAGCGGCTTCGGCTCCTCGTAGGACTTCGAGTTCAAAGCCCTCTACGTCGATCTTCATCAGCGCGATTTCGCCGCCGGGGTCGATGGCTTCAAAACGAACGGCGGGCACACGCAACGTCGTGGTGCTCGCAGCCTCACCGACGAGCGCATGGGCTAGCGCGTCGGCATCGTTGAAGGCCAGTTCGCCAGCCTCGGCGGCGAGGGCGCAGGCAGCGAGGGTGACATTCGCGGGGTTGCCATTGAGCTGCAAATTTTCGCGCAGCAGCCTGCCATTCACGGGGCTGGGCTCCACGGCGAGCACGTTGCCTGTGCGACCGACGAGCTGCGAGCCGAGCAGGGTGTAGAGGCCGATATTTGCGCCCACATCGACGAAGGTATCGCCGGGCATCAAGTAGCCCGCGATGAAGCGCGACACCTCGGCATCGAACCACTCCGAGCGCTGGATGACATGCAGCGCGATGATGCCTTCGGGCTGGCAGCGCAGGCGCATTTGATCGAACACACGCAGCGTCCACGGGCGGCGCAGCGTGTGCTTGTTGAGCAGCCAGCCGAGGCTGCGCAGCAAGGCACGCACTCGATGCCCACGGTTGCCCGGTGCCTGCCAGATGCGGGCGACAAGAGCGAGGTAGTTTTGCAGTTGAGTGAGCATGGAATGGAAAATTAAGCTGCGAGCACAATGCGTTTCCAGATGGGCACAGTGGTCTTGATTTCCTTCAAGTACCAGCGGCAGAGATCAAAGGCTTGCGCACTGTGTTTCGTCCACACACGGATGAGGATGGACGGCTCGCATACGGCGACGAAGCCGAGGCGATGCTGGATGAAAACGCGATGCTCGCCGTGCTCGGCCAGCGCCTGATCAGTCACCTCGCGCAGCATTTTCTCCGCCATGGGCAGATAGGCGGTGTAGTCGATGCCTGCGATGGGTGAGCCCTCTTCACTGCCGCGCACCGCGCCGAGGAACTGCGCCTCGGCACCCTCTTCGCTGGCGAAGTCGAGGCTGGAGAAGGTGATGGGCTCGGTGGAAAGGATGAACGGGGGCGGCGGCATGGCGACATGCTACTTCGCACCATTCATCACAGGCGCAATGACTCGCGAGGGATGGGCTGCATCGTGCCAGATGGTGTTGATCGCGGCCACGCCGGGCGGATTAGGCTCGTGGGTAAGCGCGGCTCCGGTCTGTGGATTCGCCTCATACAACGGCGCTCCGGTGCTAGCGATGGTGACGCGGATGCGGTGCCCTTTATTAAAGGCGATGCTCGTCCAGCCGATGTTCCAGCGCAGCAACACGGGCTCGCCGGGAGTGAGCAGCTTGGGCTTATCGAAGCCTTCGCGATAACGAGCACGCAACGGATAATCCATGAGCAACATGCTGCGGCCATCCGGATAGACATCGCTGACGCGCAGCAGGAAGTCGGTGTCGCGAGCGGTGGACGATGCCCAGACTTCGGCCTTCACCAAGCCCGTCCACTCGGTGGGCTGCGTGAGTGGCTCGGTAGTCCAAGTGCGGGTCTCGGCCTGCTGCTCAAAGGCGCGTGCATCCTTGGCTCCAGGGAAGGCGCGGCCTGGGAGACTCATCGGCTTGGCGGGGTCGGAGGCATAGCTGGTGCTCGCTGTTGCCGCGCTCGGCGCTGTGCTGGCGAGTTGGCCATCGTTGTGTAAAAAATAGCGGGTCGCGGTGTTGCTCGGTGGCCAGTCGGCAGCCTCGCGCCAAATGTTGCCTGGAGCCTGGGCTTCATCCATCGCACCCATGACGTAATAGCGCACGGCGGGCTCTCGCGTGATGCCGTTGTCCTTGCCTTTGAGCCAATAGTCGAACCATCGCGCCATGTGATCCAGCTCGGGCCAAGTGGCATTCTCGGGGTAAGTCATCTCGTTGGTCTTGCTGCCTTTATTCAGCCTGCCGTGTTGCCACGGGCCGAGCAGGAGCTGCTGCTTGCCCTGCGACAAAGCGCCGCCGCTGTGCTGCCGACCGATGAAGCTCTGCACGCTGCCCTGGCACATGAAGTCATACCAACTGCCGATGGTGAAGCACGGCACATTCATCTCGGGGAAGTGCAGCGTGCAGTCCTCGGCACGCCAGTAGTCATCATAATTCGGGTGCTGATCCCATTCGCGCAGCAGGGCCAAGTTGTCCGCAGGATCGCGGCTGGAAAAGGCGCGGAAGCGCTCGGGCCGGGTGACGCCACCGATGCGGTAGCCTTCCTGGAAAAGACTGAGCCCGGTATCAACCATGTACTGAGCGGCCAAATGAGGCGGTTGGGTGACCGCTAAAAAATTCTGCGCAAAACCGCCCTGCGAAGAACCAAATGTGCCCACTTTCCCCGAGCACCACGGCTGCTTCGCGAACCACTCGCAGGCGTCGTAGCCATCGCGTTGCTTGCCCCAGGCCAGGGCACGATAGCCCACATACTTGCCCTCGCTGAGGTAGGCTCCGCGGTAGTTGACCAGCGCGACAACGAAGCCACGCGCGGCGAGTTCCGAGCTGCTTTTTTTAACGCTGGCACCCGAGATGTCGGCATAGCGCTGCTCGAAGACACAGGGCAGCTTTTCATCACCCGCCGGGCGAAAAACATAGGCCGAGAGATGAATGCCATCGCGCATGGGAATCATGACGTGCTCCTCGCGGATGTCGGCGGCGAGGAGAGTGGCTTGGATAAAAACGAGAGCGAGGAGGGCGAGCTTCATGGGGGACGTAGAACGAACTTCCAAGTGCGTTCTACCCTTTAGAACGCTGCCTTCATCGCCGCCAGCAGTTCGCCATACTCGTCGATGGCACGGAACTGTGGGAACTGTGCCTGGATGCTCGCAGGCGAGTGGAAGAGGAAGCCGACATGGGCTTCGCCGAGCATGGTCGTGTCGTTGAAGGAATCGCCCGCTGCGATGACGCGGTAGTTCAGCGACTTCAGCGCCGCCACGGCGTGCTGCTTTTGGTTCTGCTGGCGCAGGCGATAGTTCACCACGCGATCTTCCTCGATGATGAGCTGGTGGCAGAGAATCGTCGGCCAACCGAGCTGCTTCATCAGCGGCTGCGCGAACTCTTCAAAGGTGTCGGAGAGGATGATCACCTGGGTCAGCGAGCGCAGCTCATTGAGGAACTCCAGTGCGCCGTCCATCGGCTTCAGCGTGCCGATCACATCCTGGATGTCGCTGAGCTTTAGCCCCTGCTCGGCGAGGATGGCGAGTCGGCCACGCATGAGCACATCGTAGTCGGGTTCATCGCGGGTGGTGTGCTTCAGCGAGGCAATGCCGGTGCGCTCGGCAACGGCGATCCAAATCTCCGGCACGAGCACGCCTTCCAGGTCGAGAGTAACAATGGTCTGTGGTTTCACGGGGCGCACAGTTCCGAGAAATGGGGGGCTGTAAAGTTGGGGCCGAGTGCTTGCGCCCGCTTCCACCCAAAGAAATATTTTGCAATGGCTGAACAAACTCAGCCCTGCATCGTCTGACCCGCTCACTACGAGCAAAAACACACTATGAACACTACCCCTGAAGTCTTGGCTGCTAGCACGGCAGCCGTATCTCCTGCGAGCGTCAGCGCTCGTTCTTCGTGGCACAAGAAGGCTCTCGTCATCGCTGGCGTTGTGCTGGGCACGGCTGGTCTCGCTGCCGCAGGCACGGCGTGGTGGGTGAAGCACAATGTCTATGCCTCAGCCATGCAGCCGGTGATGCTCACAGCGGGTGAACAAACCGCGTTCGATGGTAAGCTGAAGACACTCGAAAGTGGCGCGACAGCCCCAGCCGCTGCGCCCGTGGATCCCGAAGTGGCCAAGCGTACGCTGAATCTCAGCGAGCGTGAGATCAATGCCTTCTTCGCCCAGCAAGGCTTGGGCGAGCAGGTAAAGGTCGAGCTGACCAGTGGTGGAGTCTCCGCCACGGTGCTCATGCCCGTGGACAAGGATGTTCCCTTCGTGGGTGGCACGACAGTGCGCTTTAAAGTTTCCCTGGGTGCCAAGATTGATGCCAGCAAGCAGTTCGCCATGAGTGTGCAGGATGTCAGCGTCGGTGGCGTCCCCCTGCCCAATGCATGGCTCGGCAACATGAAAGGCTCCAACCTTCTCGCTAACGCAAACCTCGGCAACGACCCTGCGGTGAAAGGATTTCTCGCCGGTATCCGCGATTTCGAGATTCAAGACGGCAACGTACGCGTAGTCCTCAACGAATAGACTTTTCCAAGCCCCCCAAAAACCTGGAAGCCGACGGGTCGCTGCGAGTCATGACGCAGCGGCCCGTTGTGTTCGTGATGCCTCATTGAAAAGAGACACCGAAGAGTAATTCAGAAGGTGGCTCGATGCCTCACAATGTAGGACACTGTGGGTGGGGTGTTTTGCATGGGCTTTGGCTGGGTTGCAAGTGGCCCTTGACTACCGTTTTATGCGCGGGGTTTTGCTGGCTTGCGCGGAGTGAACGAAGGG
>JANOAR010000131.1:0-7565 GCA_031411235.1 Verrucomicrobiota bacterium
GTCATCCGCAAGCTCTCCGACAAGATCGGCGAAGGCGTCACCACCCAGATGCGGGCCATCGCCCGGGAAAATCCGCTGTTGCAGGGCATCATCGACCGCGTGGACTTCAACGCCACCACCCACGGCCAGCGCGACCTCGACGACGACCGCCTCTCCAACCTCATCGAGGCCATCAGCACCAAGCGCCTCGGGCTCGAAGACGTTGAGGCCGACATCATCGGCAAGAGCTACGAATACCTCATCCGCAAATTCGCCGAGGGCAGCGGCCAGAGCGCCGGGGAGTTCTACACGCCGCCCGAAGTCGGCACCATCATGTCGCGCGTGCTGGCTCCCGAGCCCGGTATGACGGTCTATGATCCCACCTGCGGTTCCGGCGGCCTGCTCGTCAAACTCGAGACCGCGATGGAGGAGAAAGCCGGGGCGAAAAAGCCCGCCCCTATGAAGCTCTTCGGCCAAGAATACGTCCCCGAGACCTGGGCCATGGCCAACATGAACATGATCATCCACGACATGGAGGGCCAGATCGAGATCGGCGACACCTTCAAGAACCCCAAGTTCCGGGACAAGGGCGGCAAACTCCGCACCTTCGACCGCGTCGTCGCTAATCCCATGTGGAACCAGGACTGGTTCACCGAGGCCGACTACGACGCCGACGAACTCGACCGCTTCCCCGCCGGGGCCGGTTTCCCTGGAAAATCCTCCGCCGACTGGGGCTGGACCCAGCACATCCTCGCCAGCCTCAATGACAAAGGCCGCGCGGCGGTCGTCTGGGACACCGGCGCTGCCTCGCGTGGCTCCGGCAATGCAGGCACCAACAAGGAAAAGACCGTCCGCCAGTGGTTCGTAGACCACGACCTCATCGAGAGCGTCCTCTACCTGCCGGAAAACCTATTCTACAACACCACCGCCCCCGGCATCGTGCTGTTCCTGAACAAGGCCAAGTCGAAGGAGCGCCAAGGAAAAGTCTTCCTCGTCAACGCTAGCCAGGTCTTCGAGAAGGGCGACCCCAAGAACTTCATCCCCGACGAAGGCATCCAGCGCATCGCCGACACCCTTATCGGGTGGAAGGAAGAGGAAAAACTCAGCCGCATCGTCGATCACGCGGAGCTGAAGAAGAACGACTACAACATCTCCCCCAGCCGCTACATCCACACCAGCGACGCCGAAACCTACCGGCCCATCGCGGAGATCGTCGAGGAACTGAAGGTCATCGAAGCCGAAGCGCGGGAGACGGACAAGGCGCTGAAGGAAATTCTAGAGAAACTTGGCGTATGAACGACTGGCAAACATGCGCCGTGCCCGATTCGTTCATTAAGAACAAGGTCGGTCGGCAAAACCAAATTCCCGCGAAGGACATCGCGGAGGTTGGTCGCTTCCCGGTCGTCGACCAAGGGCAGAAGTTCGTTGCCGGTTACTGCGATGACGAAAGCAGGGTCATCGACTTCGACCTGCCGCTGATTATTTTCGGCGACCACACGCGCTGCTTAAAATACGTCGACTTCCCATTCATCCTTGGCGCCGACGGAACCAAGGTTCTCTTGCCGAACAAGAAGCTCTATGACCCGAGGTTCTACTACTTTGCTCTGTTGGCGCTGGAGATTCCCAGTCGTGGCTACAATCGCCACTTCACAATCCTCAACGAACGGAGCCTTCCTCTCCCCCCACTCCCCGAGCAGAAGAAGATCGCGCACATCCTTTCGACGGTGAAGCGGGCGATCGAAGCGCAGGAGCGGATCATTCAGACCACCACCGAGCTGAAAAAGGCCCTCATGCACAAGCTCTTCACCGAAGGGCTCCGCCACGAACCCCAAAAACAAACCGAAATCGGCCCCGTCCCCGAAAGCTGGGAGGTGGTGCGAATCAAGGCAACGGGAACGGTTGTGACGGGCTCTACGCCCAGCACAAAGAACCCCGATTTTTACGGCGGCGACTACAACCTGATTTCACCTGCCGACCTCGACAACGGGAAATATGTTCGGTCAGCCCACAAGACATTGACCAAGGCGGGATTTGAAGAGTGCCGAACGGTTCCTCGCGATTCCGTTTTGGTTGGATGTATCGGCAACGTCGGCAAGCTGGGAATGGTGGCCGACGACTGTTCGACGACCAACCAGCAGATCAACTCCATCGTCCCGAACTCCGGATTCAGTCCGCACTTCTTGTATTACGCCTTGCAGCTTTGTCGCCCTCGTTTGGAGCAGGCGGCGGCGAAAGTGACTCTGCCGATCCTGAACAAATCAAACTTTGAGAACTTCCAAATCGCTGCACCTGAACGGAAAGAACAGGAGGCGATTGCAGGCTATCTTGGGATTCTTGACCAGAAGCTCGAAAACGCAGGTCAGAAAACAGCCCAACTCCAAGACCTCTTCCGCACCCTCCTTCACGAACTGATGACCGCGAAGACCCGCGTTCATGAACTTGATAATCTAGCTTTTCAACCTGCGTAGACAGCATGATTACGAGCTTGAACCTCATTCGAAACATTGGCCGATTCGATTCAATTACGAATGGAGCCCACCATCCCTTTGCTCAGCTCACGTTAGTCTACGCTGAGAATGGTCGAGGAAAGACAACGCTTTCCGCGATTCTGAGGTCGCTCGCAACGGGAGACCCCATCCCGATTAGCGAACGCCGAAGGCTTGGGACCCAAAATCTGCCCCATGCGATAGTTTCCTGCTCTGGCGGCCCACCGGATGCCATGTTTCAGAATGGGGCTTGGAACCGGACGCTACCCGAAGTGTCGATTTTCGATGATGTGTTTGTTGATGAAAACGTTTACTCGGGACTCGTCGTCGGGAGCGGCCATCGTCAAAATCTACACGAACTGATTCTTGGGGCTCAGGGAGTTGCCCTCAATCAACAGCTGCAAGGTTTCATTGCCCGCATCGAGCAGCACAATGGGGAGATTCGACGCCGAGCCAGTGAAATCCCGGCGAATGAGCGAGGAGCACTTTCGGTTGATGTTTTCTGCGCGCTCCAAGCAAACCCAAATATCGAGCAGGAGATTCAGGCGGTTGAACAGAATCTAGCAGCAAGTCGCCAACAAGATCCGATTAGAACGACATCGGATCTTCCACAGCTGAGCCTTCCTGGCATTGACCTGCAAGCCATCGAAGCAGTTCTGAGCGCGGGACTCGCTGACTTAGACACGGCCGCAGCTGCGCAGGTTCAGGCGCATCTTGAGCGTATCGGAGAAGGTTCAGAACAATGGGTTGCAGAAGGGATGGTTAGGCAAACCAACTTGGCAGAGGCGGGGAATAATTCATGTGTATTTTGCGCCCAAGACCTTGCTGGTTCGCCTATGATTGGGCACTATAGGGCGTTTTTCGGTCAAGCATACCGTGACCACCAACAAAGCATACAAGATTGCGGGTTTCGGTTTTACCAAGCGCATCCGCCTGATACGGGACTTCTGTTGGAGCGGACGGTAAACGCACTACAAGAACGACGTCGCTTTTGGTCAGCATTTGGCGACATTCCGGAATTCACAATCGACGCGGCCGCAACTGTTGCCGAATGGAAGGACGCGAGAACACATATCGACGCTTTGTTCCAACTCAAGAGAGCGGCACCTCTCGATTTCATCGAGATACCGGACGCAGCACGCTCAGCTGTCGCGACCTACGTGGAGCGTGTGAATGGAGTGCGCGCGCTGAATCAACCGATTCACGCAGCCAACCGAACAATTGCGGCCATTAAGCAGCGTGCTGCGACCGCAGACACTGCCGCGCTAGCCGCCTCACTTTCGACCTTGAAAGCAACAAAGGCACGCCACTCGCCTGCGACCGATGCTCTTTGTCAGTCCTATCTCGCAGAGCAACAGGCGAAAAGTGCTACAGAGGAGCAGAGAGAGCGGGCACGGCAGGCGCTCGAACAGTATCGGACACAAGTATTTCCAGCATGCGAGGCCGCAATCAATAGATACCTCCAGCGCTTCAACGCGGGCTTCAATTTAGATAGTGTCGAGGCGATAAATACTCGCGGTGGACCTGCCTGCTCATACAACGTTGTTGTGAACAATACAGCCGTCACTATCGGAGGCGGCAATACTCAGGTCGGTGACCATTCCTTTAAAAACATCTTGAGCGCCGGGGATCGGAACACACTGGCGGTAGCATTCTTCCTCGCATCCATCGAACTTGACCCTAACAAGGCAAATCGAGTGGTCGTAATTGATGATCCAGTCTCAAGTCTAGACGAGCACCGCTCACTTACCACTGTTCAAGAAGTGCGTCGATTGCTGAACCAAGTCGGGCAAGTCGTCATTCTCTCTCATAGCAAACCGTTCCTTTGTCGGGTTTGGGAGAGCACGACTCCTGCGCAGAAGGCGGCGCTGCAGGTTGTTCGGCAGGGAAATGTCTCCGCAATCGCTGTATGGGACGTAAACGCTGACTCGGAAACGGAAAATGACCGGAGGCACGTGGCTCTGAGGAATTACCTAGCCAACGGCGGACAGAATGAACGGGAGATTGCGGCAGCTATTCGCCCGTGCCTCGAGGCGTTCTTTCGAGTTGCGTATCCGGAGCACTTTCCGCCAGGGAAGCTTCTTGGACGGTTCCGCGACGTCTGTCGTCAACGAGTCGGAACACCTCAGGAGATTTTATCACAAGTTGATCACGACGAACTTAGAGACATCATTGATTACGCGAATCTCTTTCATCATGACACCAATCCGGCTTGGGAGACGGAAGTGATAAATGGCACTCAGCTCGAAGGATTCGTTCGGCGTGTCTTGGAGTTTGCAAAACGACCCTAGACAGACGACGACCCATGCCCACACCCGGAGAACACAAAACCGTCCAAGCCCGGATCCTCGCATACGCCGAGGCCGTCGGTTGGACGATTCTGTCCCGCGAGGAAGCCGAGGAAAGGAGGGCGGGTTTTCCAACCCGCCGTGATGGCGAAAACGCCGGCAGGAATGCCCGCGCTCCTTTATCGCTCTTCTTCGACGACCTGCTCGACGCCAAGGTGCGGGAATTCAACCCACGCTACGCCGAGGCCGAGGGCGCGTTGCTCGAGCAGTGGTGGCGCTTGCCGTCCAGCCTCGTGGGTGATCGGGGCTTCCCTTTTATTTCCAACACGTTAAACTAACCCCATGAGCAAGACCTTCATCCAAGCTGAACTGTCGCCCGAACTCGTGGATCTGGCGCGGAGCTTTGTCAGCCAATCCGGGCAGACCGATCTGAACGGGCTACTGGAAGAGGCGCTGCAAGACTTCTTCAAACATCATGCCTCAGAGATGCCTGATGGGAAGGCGCAGGCGAATCGTCATGAGATCTTCCAGGCGCTGGCTGCGCAGGCGGAGGCTTGCGAAAAGCCGGGGTGGGATGGCTACGGCGCGGAGCCGGTGACGCTGGATGCCTATCGCGTTGCGTATCGCCTGGTGGAGCATCTGCCTGCGGACATCCCGATGCCGAGCGTGGGAGCAGAGCCGGACGGACATCTGACGCTGGAGTGGTATCAGTCGCCCAGCCGGGTGTTGTCCGTCAGTGTGGGGCCGGCGGGTGAGCTGAACTACGCGGCCCTGCTGGGTGAGACGAGTCGGCGGACGGGAAGTGAAGTCTTCCAAAACCGTGTGCCGGGAGATCTGCTGCAACTCATCCACCAGGTCTTGGCTGCATGATTCCTGACATAGGCGAAAGGCCCGTGACGGCTGACGAGTGGCTGGCCCGCTACATCTTGCGTCGTGAGCATGTGCGAGCGGACGGGACGCTGAAGCCTGATCCGTTCATGCCCTACAAGTGGGTGGAACTCTCGGTGACCCGGCATCTGGGCTTGGAGGAACCGGAGATCTGGCAGGCAGGGCAGACGGTGGCAGACGAGACCGGAACCACGCTGCAAGGACGAGCCGATGCGCTGGCGCAGGTGTATGCGAAGCACCGCCTGCGCGTGCTGCCCAAGCCGCTGCCGAACAACCTGAATCATGCGGACGTGGTGGACTGGCCCGCCGACAAGGCTGCGCAAAAGGAGATCGCCCTCATGATAGCCCGAGAGGCGAGTTACCAGCCCAAACCCGTGGAATGAGCAAGCCCGGCGAGCACAAAACCGTCCAAGCCAGGATCCTCGAATACGCCGAGGCCATCGGCTGGACGGTTGTGTCGCGCGAGGAAGCCGAGCAGCGGCGCGGGTTTGATCCGGAGGTGCCACCCGCCGACCGCGCCAGGAACCGCACGCTTTTCTTCGACGACCTGCTCGACGCTCAACTGCGCACATTCAACCCGCGCTACGCCGAGGCCGAGGGCGCATTGCTTGGGCAGTTCCGCCATCTGCATACCGACATCTACGGCAACCGGGAATTCGTCGAACACCTGCGCAACCGGGGCAAGTTCTTCGACCACGAGGAAAAGCGCGAGCGCGACCTGATCCTGATCGATTACGACGACCCGGCGCGCAACGTTTACGAAGTCACCGAGGAGTGGGCCTTTCACAACGGCCACTACGGCACGCGGGAGGATGTGGTTTTTCTTATCAACGGCATCCCGGTGCTGGTGATCGAGTGCAAGAACGCCAACAAGGACGAGGCGATCGCCTTGGGGGTGGACCAGATCCGCCGTTACCACCGCGAGACGCCCGAGCTGTTCGTGTCGCAGCAGCTTTTCACCGCCACCGACGCCATCGGCTTTTCCTACGGGGTGAGCTGGAACACGGTGCGGCGGAACCTTTTCAATTGGAAGCTAACGGAGAGCGGGTTTTCCAACCCGCTGTTTGGCGGGAAAGGCGGACAGGAATGTCCGCCCTCCGGCGGCTCCTTTTTCAACCCGCATGGGGAGATCGACAAAACCTCTCACCATCTGCCCCACTGGCAGCAGGGCGAGGCATGGGTGTTCGTCACGTGGCGGCTGGGGGACTCACTGCCGAAGGTAAAGTTGGATCAATGGAAGCACGAACGGGAAGCGTGGCTCCATCACCATCCCGAGCCTTGGGACGAAAGGATCGAGGCCGAGTATCACGACCGCTTTTCCCGGCAGGTCGACGAATGGCTGGATCAGGGAAGCGGATCGTGTGCGCTGAAGGATCCCACCAACGCGAAAATCGTCGCCGATGCGCTGCGGCTCTTCGCCGGCCAGCGGTATGAGCTGGCCTCCTTTGTGGTGATGCCGAATCACGTGCATGTGCTGTTCCGGCCGCTTGGGGAGCATGCCTTGCCGGAAATCTTGAAGTCGTGGAAGGGGTTCACGGCGCGGGAGATCAACAAGCGGATCGGGAAAGCGGGGTCGCTTTGGCAGGATGAGTATTGGGATCGGCTGATTCGAAACGAACGACACTTCTTCAAGGTGGCGGAGTATGTCCGGGAGAATCCCGTGAAGGCGAAGCTGCGGGAAGGGCAGTTCATACTGGAGAGCGGACAGCGGGGACTTTCCAGTCCCCGGCTGATTGAAGAAGCAGGGGGACAGGAATGTCCCCCCTCCGTTCTAGGCCGCCTCGAGGCCAAGGTGAAGAGCTTCTGCGCCATCCCGCAGGTGCTCGCCTTCCTGAAGGACTACATCGTCTTTGCCGAGAAGGACGAGGAGCTGAACAAATACATCCTGCGCCAGCACCAGACCGGCGCGGTGGAGGCGACCGTG
>JANOAR010000132.1:0-22464 GCA_031411235.1 Verrucomicrobiota bacterium
CTCGCCAACCCACAACGCACGGCCTTGCCCCGTGTGGGCCTTGGCCAGCCCATCAGTCAACTCACGCACCTGCGAGCCCATCAGCCCCTCGCCCACGACGAGCGCGAGTAGCAGCGCGGCCAGCCAGCGCAGTTGCGTCGCGGGCTGGGCATCCGCGTTCCCGCCCTGAAAGCTCAGTCGCCACGGTTGCTCAGTGCCTCGCCACGCGGTGAAAACGAGTACGCAGAGCAGCAGCACTGCGAGCGCCATGTGCAGTGTGATGGTGCCGGGCCGCAGCGCGCTGAGCACCACTCGCGCCCCGAGCCAGGCATTGATACCGACGAGCAAAAAGGCTGCGATGGCCGCGAGGCATACGCTGCCGCGCCCACGTCGCCATTCACCAAAAGAAGCGATCAATACCGCCAGCACGCTGAAACCCACAGGCAGGCTGGTGAGGCGATTGATGTACTCGACCCACGTCGCCACAGGGTCGAATTCCGCCTTAATGCTCGCCTCGCTGATCGTGCTCGGATCGCGCCCGAGGCGTGCCGCTTTGATGCGGAATTTTTCAAGGCTCAGCTTGGTGAAGTCGATCTGATCGACGGACGTTGGCGGCACCCAGCGGCCATAACAAAACGGCCAGTCTGGGCAGCCCAAGCCCGAGCCCGTGACCCGCACAATAGCCCCGACGAAGAGCAGCACTTCGACACAGATGAAGGCGATGAGCGCGAGGCGTTGGAAGCGAGTGAATGTCATGGGCGCGGCAAGATGGCTCACTCCACATCCAAGGACAAATCCACGGCCTTGGACGAGTGGGTGAGCGCACCGACGGAGATAGCATTTACGCCTGTGGAGGCCACTTCGTTGATGGTCGTGAGCGTGATACCGCCGCTGGCTTCGAGGAAGACGCGGCCATGCGTCGCGGCCACGGCGGTGCGCATGGTCTCCACGCTCATGTTGTCGAGCAGGATCATGTCCACACCTCGCAGGGTGAGGAAGTCGGCGAGCTGATCGAGTGTGGCGGCTTCGAGCTGTACCTTCACCTCGGGGCGCTCCAGTCGCACGCGGTCGATGGCGGCTTGCAAATCATCGAGCCTGCCGCAGGCCATGAGGTGGTTGTCCTTCACCATCACTTGGTCGTAGAGGCCGATGCGGTGGTTGGTGCCACCGCCTGCTTTCACGGCTGCCTTTTCCAGCAAACGCCAGCCTGGGGTGGTCTTCCGCGTATCGAGCACTTTCACGTCATAGGGCTTCACCGCGTTGACGTATGTGCGGGTGTTGGTGGCGATGCCGCTGAGGCGTTGCAGGAAGTTTAGCGCGGTGCGCTCGGCGCTGAGAATGGAGCGCGTGTGACCTTCGATTTCCATCAGCACATCGCCGGGCTCAAAGGGCGTGCCATCCGGCATCTCGGCCCATAACCCGAGGCTGCGATCCACCTGGTGGAAGACTTCCTTGGCCACCTCGATGCCAGCCACGATGCCTGTGTCCTTGGCGATGATGCGGGCCTTGGAGCGCGTGACTTCGGGGATGAAATAGAGCGAGGTGACGTCGCCGCTGCCAAGGTCTTCGTCGAGGGCGGCGCGGATGAGGGCGAGAGTGGAGGGGTGCATCGGAAAATGATGAATGATGAGTTATGAATGATGAATCGCTGATTTAATGCGGCGACTGCTGCCTTCAACCGTTAGCTCCGAACTAACTCCACATCCACGATGCGGAGTTCATTGACCGCTCCATCCAACCAGTAGGTGATGAGGAAAGGACGAGTCGTATCACATCTCCTCCATGACCAGTTTGGCATCGGCAGACATGCTTACAGCCCTTGCGCTTCCAGTTGCTTGTGGAGTTCGAGCAGTTGCTCTTGGCTGAACTTGCTGCCTTCATCCATGCGCTGCATCCGAGCCTCTAAGCGGCTTTGGCGCTGCTCATCGCGCTCATTCGCGAGGTGTTGCAAGTAGGCTGCGGCGAAAAATCGATCCTCATCATCCATCGCGTCAATCTGGCTTTTGACTTGTACGGTTGTTGTCATGTGACGAGTATGTTCCTGATGGCAAGGGATGGCAAATACCGAAACGCAGGGTGAGGTGGAGAGACCATCACTTCCCTGCAATCTTATAGAGCGCCGTCTTCGTGCGGATAAACAGGGCACCATCGGCGACGGCCATGCCGGCGCTGCACGCGGCATCAGCTCCGCCTTCGAGGCGGTTGGTGGCGAGGAGTTCATACTTGGCTGCGGCGCGGACGACGTTCACCTCGCCGCGATCATTGGCGTAGAGGATGCGGTCGCCGACGCAGATGGGCGAGGGGAGGTGCTGGCCTTGCAGGCGCTCTTCCCACACATCGGCTCCGGTCTTGGCGTCGAGGCAGGTGATGACACCGCCACGGGTGTTTTGGAAGAGGAGGCCATTGAGCAGGATGGGGCTGGACTCGCTGCAATTGCGCTTGTCGTGATCCCACGCGACATGGCTGGCGGTGATGTCGCCCGTCATCTTGTCGTCGATGCGTACGCCCAGCATGTGGCTGCGCTCGGAGCCCGTGTTGATGAAGAGCATGTCTGCCGTGGCGAGCACGCGGGGAGCGGCGTTGAATCCACCGTGGCGGATCGTCCACAACTCCTTGCCTGTCTTGGGATCATAGGCAAAGGCGGCGCGCGAGCCGACGGAGATCATCTGGGTGCTGGTACCTACTTTGGCGAAAGTGGGCGTGTGGTAGGCCTTGCGCATGTCGCCATTGCGCGTGGGCTTGCCTTCCTTGTCGAGGTCGCCGTAGTCGGTGCTGCGGGCGGTCTTCCACACAGTCTTGCCCGTCGCTTTATCGAGCGCGATGACGAACTGCTCGTTGATGCCGTCGAAGGTGAGGATCAGGAGGTTTTCAAAGATCGCAGGGGAGGAGCCCGGCCCACGGAAGTGACGCACATTGATGTCGCGGCGCGTCCATACTTGCTTGGCGGTTAAAGGATCAAGGCGCGCGGTGCCATAGGTGCCGCAGTGGACATACACGGCATCGGCTTCCAGCACGGGGGATGGCGCGGCGTAGTTGTTGATGGGGTTGCCGAGTTCTTCGGGCGCGGTGTTGTCCCACAGCAGGTTGTGGTGCAGCACCTTGCCCGTGTGGCGGTCGAGGCAATACACGAACTGTTTGGTGCCATCCACCGTGGCGCTGGTGAACCAGATGAGGTCGCCGCCGATGACGGGGGTGGAGTGGCCCGTCTCCTGCAAGGGGGTGCGCCAGGCGATGTTTTTCTTGGTCGCCTCGTCCCAAGTCTGTGGCACGCGAGCGGCTTCGGCAGCGGGCACGATGCCGTCGTAGGTGGGCCCATTCTTATCCGGCCAAAACAACGGTGTGGTGGCGGGTTGGGCGAGGGAGGTGGAGACGACGGCGAGTGTGGCGAGAGCAGCGAGGCGCATGATGTGGAGACGGTGGTGGAGCGGCGATTGTTGCGCTGAGGTCTGCACGAACCAAGCCTTTTCGGCTCAAATACCGAGGTCGTCCACGGCGATGGTTTCGCCAGGAAAGGCCGCGAGGGGTATCTGTTGGCCACTGTGATAAACGGTCACGTTGCGGTAGTGGTTTCCCTCGGGTTCGCGGCTAACGGTGACGCTGCGGGCTTGCACATCGACGAGCCAGACTTCCGCGATGTCGGCAGCAGCGTAGAGGGGGATTTTGAGGTCGCGGTCGTAGGCGAGCGTGGAGTCGGAGACTTCGATGAGGAAAAGCACATCGGCTGGCTCGGGAAGGGCGTGCTCGTAGCAATCGGCTCGGTACTTGAGCACCGAGAGGTCGGGCTCGGGCTCGGAGTACTCGTGCAGGGCGATGGAGTTTTGGGAGCCGATAAGGCAGCGATCACCGAACCTGCGTTCTAGGAGCTTGGCGGCTCGCATCACTCTAGCATTGTGTCTGGGGCCTTTAGGCATGGCTTCATAGAGTTGGCCATCGAGCAACTCGACGGCGTCGTTTTCCGTCAGGATGCCCGTATCGATCATCGCATCGTAGCGAGCGCGGGAAAGGCGTGCGAGCTTGAGTTCCGGGGCGGTGGTGGTCATACGTGGTCGGCGAGGCTAACACTCTGGGGACGCTCTGACAATGCGAATACAGGAGCGCGGGCATTGTCTCCCGCGCTCCCCATTTTCAGCGTTGGCTGGCGCGGCGCATCAGCTCGATGAACTCGGCGCGATGGCCATGGGGATCATTGCCGCGTGCGGCCTCGGCGGCTTCGATCAACTGGCCAACACTGCGCCCGGCATACGGCTGACCGCGCAGCCATTGGCCAAACTCGGCGACGGTGGCGGCGAAGATGAAGTCGGGTGTGGCGGCTGCCTTTGCATCGTCGGTGAAGGGCTTTTCTAGCAACTGGCTTGTCGTGCCCGTGGGTTGTTTGTAGCGCAGCTTCACCGTCAGCAACTCAGGGCTGGCGGGCTTGTCGCTCACGGGCTGCGGGCTCGCGGGTGTTGGTGCTGCGGCTTGGTATTTCAGCGGGATCGGCGAGCCTTTGTTATCGGTCGTTGTCGTGCCGATAGGGATGACCTCATACAGCGCGGTGACGCGATGGCCTGCGCCGATGTCGCCGGCATCGACCTTGTCATTGGCGAAATCTTCCTTGGCCAACATGCGGTTGTCGTAGCCGATGAGGCGGTATTGAGCCGCATGCGCGGGGTTGAATTCGATCTGCAACTTCACATCCTTGGCCACGGTGATGAGTGTGCCGAAGAGTTCATCTTGGAAGACTTTGCGGCCTTCGCGGGCGCTGTCGATGTAGTGATACACGCCGTTGCCTTTGTTGGTGATGGCTTCCAGCATGGCGTCGTTGAGGTTGCCATTGCCATAGCCGCAGACGGTTAAAAAGACACCGTCCTTGGCCTGCGCCGCGACGAGATCGACGAGCGATTCTTTGCCCGTCATGCCCACATTGAAGTCGCCATCGGTGCAGAGCACGACGCGGTTGATGCCTTCTTTGAGAAAGCGCGAGCGTGCCGTGTCATACGCGAGCTTGATACCCGCGCCGCCATTGGTGCTGCCGCCTGCGCTGAGGCTGCCCAGCTTGGCGAGGATGGTGTCCTTTTCGCGTCCGCTGGTGGGGGGCAAGGCGAGGCCTTCGCTTCCGGCGTAAGTGACAATGGAGACGGTGTCATCGGGCAGTAGGGCGGCGGTGAGGATGCGGAGGTTTTCAATCACCAAGTCCAAGCGATCTGTGCCTTGCATTGAGCCGCTGACATCGACGAGGAACACGAGGTTGGCGGCGGCACGTTTGTCGCGGGCGATGTCCTTGGCCTTGAGCGCGATCTTCACCAACCGGTGCGCAGGCTCCCAGGGACAGGCCGCACTTTCCACCTGCACAGAGAAGGGATGCTCGCCGCTGGGCTCGACATACGAGTAGGGGAAGTAGTTGATCATTTCCTCAAGGCGCACTGCCGCAGGAGGCACGGCCATGCCGCTCTGGATCATGCGGCGGATGTTGGCATACGAAGCGGTATCCACGTCGATGCTGAACGTCGAGAGCGGCTGGCTGAGCACGGCGAAGAAGGGATTGATGGGGGCGGCTTCGTGGCGATTGCCGGAAGTGGGCTCGGGGTTGGATGGTGCTGAGACATCGAGGTCAACAGTGGATCGAGTTAAGGTATCGGTAGTGACTCTCTGAGATGCTACTTGGCTAAGCCTTGATTCGTCCTTGGTAACCAGAATGCCTCCGTTGACGGTGGTGCCTCCACTGTAGGTATTCGCACCGGACAAGACCCAGGTGCCAGAGCCTGACTTCACCACACCGTCAGCCGGAATTGCGGTGGAACGGCGAAGGGAAGTTGCCGCAATCGCATTGCCAGAAGTCCCGGCTATGGGGGATGGAGCAGGTGGTGGTGTGGGCATCGCGGTTGGATTCACCGTAACGAATACAGGCTGACTTTCGGCCTTGGGCTCACTTTCCCCTCGACGCAAAGAAGGGGCGTTCAATTCCGTGTAACCATTGCTTCCCGCTGGATCGCTGATGATGGGAGCAGGCGAGGCCATGGGGTAGCTTTTGTGCATAGCTAGCTCTGACATTTGACTTTGATCATCATGCGTTTGCACCCATGCCATGAAAGCAAGCGCAGCCGCAGCGCCGACGCTGGCAAAGGTGATCAAGTTTTTCTTCCAGCGCGTCGCTGTCAGCGCAACAAAGGGGGCTATCTCAGGTGCGGCATCAGGCTCCGGCTCAGCGGCGAGTTTGTGTTCAAAGGCCGCGAGGAAGGCCTCGTCATCGCCTTGGTGCAGGCGGGCGTATTCGCGCAGCAGGGCATCGGTGGCGCGATCTTGGGCGGGGGTGTTTTCGGTGGTCATGGGAATTGAAAATTGAGGATTAGAAAATAGAGATTGGAGAATGGGGAGGAGTCAGGCGTGAGTTGGACTCATCGCGTCGGAGGACTCGATGCACTGGCGCAGGGCGGTGCGGGCGCGTTCGAGGCGCTTGCGGATGGCGGTGGCGGCGGTGCCCAGGGTGGCGGCGGCTTCGTCGCTGCTGTGGGTCTGGAAGTAGCAGGCATCGACGGCTTCGCGGAGGGTAGCGGGGAGTTTTTGCAGGCAGTCTTCGAGTTTGTTGAAGAGCGGATTTTTATCCTGCGCTGCGGCCACGGCATACTGCCAGGCGGCGTGCTGGGCTTCGATGCTGTGCAGCATGTCGTCGGTGAGGGACTCGCAGTGTCGCTGGCGAGCGAGTTCGCGCCATTTGTTGCGGATGATGCCGCGTACCCAGGCGGGGAAGTTGGCGCTGGCGTCGAATTTAACGAGGTTGCGGAAAGCGATGAGTAGGGCCTCCTGGACGAGGTCGGCGGCGGCGCTGTCGTCGCGCAGGAGGGCGCGGGCATAGGCGAGGAAGTCGCGGTGATGCTGGCGGACGAGGATGCTGAAGGCGACACGATCCTGGGTGAGGGCGGTGCTGGGCGCGGCGGCGCGGCTTGCTGAGGGCAAGTTTGTGAGGGGGAGTGGCATGGTGAGGGTGGAGTGCATAGGCGAGGAAGCGATTGGACTGGGGCTTCACTCGGCTAGTTGGCAGTTGGGCGACGAAGTGTGACATCGGGGGCGATGTTTTTTCTTCATGAGTGCGTAGCGCCGCGTTCTGGCGAACGCGCCTACGGCGCACTCACCAGAGTGCGGTGCTCATTGGCACGGCAGGGCGCTCGCTGGTCAGTCGGGCAACACGGGCCAGACGGGTTTGCACTTTTGCAGGAAGGCGATGCCGTCGGGGTTGTGGTGATCGACGATGCCGAGGCTGAGCTTCTGTACGGGGGGATTGGAGGCGCGGGCGATGATGCCGAGGTCGCTGAAGAAGGCGTCGTCGCGGTGCTTGGCCCAAAGGACGATGCGCAGGTCAGTTTCATCGACGATGCCCGTGGCGGGATCTACGGCATGGAAGAGGTAAAGCCCGGCCAGGGCGGGGCGCTTGTCGCAGTGGGTGCGCAGGGCGCGATCCAGGTCGGGGTAGGTGTCGGCGGGGACGGCTCTCAGGGTGCTCTGCTCGGGCTTGGCCTCGCGGGAGGTGCGCTCGACGTTGCTGGTCATTTCGCCGCGTGCGAAGGCTTGGACGACTTCGGGTTGCATGACCAAGTTGGGGGCGTGGTTGGCGTTTAAAATGACGCGAATGGTGAGGGGCGCGAGGAAGCGGAAGAGGACTTCGCCGGGCATGGTGCCGAGGCAGAAGGCGGGGGCACCGTCTTCGCCGGGGATGGGCACACGGGCGGCGGAGGTGAAGATGGGGACGTACTGGCCGCGCTTGTCGGCCCAGGCGAGCAGGGGGAGTTCATCGCCTTCGCGGATCTCGGCGACGCCTTCCATTTCGGGATGGTAGGGCATGAGGAAGTGGATGTCCTCGCGCCAAAGGGCACGCCACATGGCGGGGTGATGCACGGGGTCGTTCGAGGCTTTGAGCAGGGCTCGTTCGAGCTTATTTTCGGGAAAGAACGGACTGTTCTCCCAGTTGCTGCTGTCCTCTTGCATGAGCCTATGGGTGGTGCTGAGCGGGTTATTCGCTGGGCTTTTCGAGTTTGATTTTGGGCATCCGATCCAGCAGATCGCCGGGTAGGAAGCCGCCTGTTTCGTTATAATGACGAACGAAGAGGCCGATCAAAAAGGCGCAGATAAATAAAATCGTGAGCAGCATAGCCATGGCGCAGCCGCCACCTGTTTCCTCGGCCTCGGCGTAGCGCCGCACGGGGGTGATTCTGCGTTTGGAGACACTCGGGCTGGGCGCTGGCTGGGTGGACTGGAGCGACTCGGGCTTGGCCAGGATGGCGGGCGTGGGCAGGAATTTGGGGGCGGCGACGGGTTCTGCGATGGCGATGGCCACGGGGACATCGTCGCTCTCGGAGAAGATAGCTCGTACGTCGCCGAAGTGGAGGCGGTCGCCGTCGTTGAGCTTGGCTTCTTCGATCTCTGCGCCGTTGACGCGGGTGCCGTTGCGGGAGCCGATGTCCTGCACGTAGTAGCCGTCGGCACGTAGGCGGAGGGCTCCGTGATGGCTGGAGACGGAGGGCGAGGCGAGTTGCACCATGCTTTCGTTATGCCGTCCGATGGTGACGAGGGGATTCTCCAGAGCAGTGGTGAAGCTAGTGCCGTCTTCGAGGGTGAATTTGATGCTGGCCATGTTCAGGTAACGGGTGGGGGTAGGGCGGAAAGGGACGCGATGGATGGGGCTGGCTCAACTTTAAATGTGAGCCAGCCTAGGGCTTCGAGAGATGCTGATCAGTCGATGTTGCGCCCGTTGCCGGTGCGGTCTTCATCTTCGCGGGCGATTTCTTCGAGGGTTTTTTCTTCGGCGGGGATGGGCTTTGTTTCTTCGGCAGGGGGTGGCGCGGCCTCAGTGTTGCTGGGGGTGGACTTGGTGCGACGGGTGTCTTCATCGTCGTCATCTTTGTCCTCGGCGGTGCTCCAGGGGTTGTATTCTTCGTTGTCCCACTCGTCGGTGGCGGGAGGGGCAGCGATGGCTTTCTCGTCCTCTTCGAGTTCCTTGTAGTACTCGGGGTAGGCTTCGCGGTCTTTCTTTGCCATGAAGTAGGCGAGCCAAATGCAAATTTCATAGAGCACGTAGAGTGGCCCGGCCATGAGCAGCATGGTGAGTGGGTCGGTGGTTGGGGTGATCAACGCGGCGAAGATCGCGATGCCGATGATGGCGTGCGAGCGCGTGCCCTTCATGAGCTTGTAGTTGAGGATGTCGAGCTTCACGAGGGCCATGACCAGCACGGGCAGTTCAAAGGAGATGCCGAAGACAAGGACGAAGCGCGTCGAGAAAGTAATGTACTCGTTCAGCGTCCACATGGGCTTAACCCCCATGTCCGTACCGAATTCAAAGAAAAACTTCAGCGCCTTTGGGAGCACTAAGTAGTAGGAAAAACAAAGGCCAGTGAGGAACAGCCCGGCACCAATCGCGATGGCGGGGAAGATCAGCTTCTTCTCATTCGCCTTCAGCCCTGGCAAAACGAACTGCAGCAGAAAGAGCAGGAGGAAGGGAAAGGAAATGATCACAGCCGCAATAAGCGCGACATTCATCGCCGTCATGAACGGCCCCGTCGGATCCGTCGAGATCAGTATATCCATCACGCCCTTTTCATCCCGGCCGATGCCAGCCCAGATCAGTGGCTGCACGATGATGCTGACCAACTCCTTGTAGTACATAAAGGTGGCAAGACTGCTGATCAGCAGGGTGAACGCCATGCGCACGATCATGGTGCGCAGATCTTCGAGATGCTCGATGAAGGGTTTTTCGGAATCTTCAGAACCGAGATCGACGGCGATCTTGTTGCGAGCTTTGAAGGCTTTGTTGAGCAGGAATTTCCACATAGGTCGGTGAATCAGGGTTGGGGGCGGAGGCGGAACGAATGAACGAAGGTTATGCTAGGCCACTGGCGACGAGTTTTGCAAAGAGTGCGAGGGTGAGGGCGGTGGTCAGTTCATTGCTGGCGACCATCTGGCGCAGCTCGGTAGCGGTGACGTAGCGGACGGCGTCGATGCTCTCGCCGCCCACGGGCGCTGGCGCGGCGATGATGCTTACGGGCTGGGCGACGAAGAGATAGACGTGCTCTGGGGTGAAGCCCTGGGACGGTAGGAAGTAGCCCAGCGAGCGCAGGCTCGCACCGTCGGCGAGGACGGCTCCGGCTTCTTCGCGCAGTTCATTGATGACGGTGGAAAGGATGGCTTTGTGGGTCACTTCGGCGAGTGGCAGATCAATCTGCCCGGCGGGGAATTCCCACAAGGTCTGCTGCACGGGGATGCGCTCCTGCCTTATCAAAACGAAGCGCCCATCGGCCAGTATGGGGGCGACGGCGATGGCGGCCTTGCGCTGGGCTACCGTCCAGCGGACGGGCTTGCTGCGCCGCGTCGGTGTGAGCATCTGCACCTGCTCGATCTGGATGTGGGGATCGGCATAGACGCTCTCCCTGGCCACTGTTTGCCAACCATCACGATCCTCCACACGGAAGAGTTCGAAGGCTGGGCTGGCAGTCGGCATGGTAGAAAAGAGGGGCGCGATACTAGCCGCGAGGCCAAGGGGCGCAACCGGGGAAAAGACTTACCCAGGCAGAGCACCATCATTGCTTCACCCTCGCGGATGAAACTTCCGATGCACTTCCTTCAGCCGCCGCTGATCGACGTGGGTGTAAATCTGCGTGGTCGCGATGTCGGCATGGCCGAGCATTTCCTGGATCACGCGCAGGTCGGCACCGTTGCTGAGCAAGTGCGTGGCAAAGGAGTGGCGAAGTAGATGCGGATGCACTCGCTTTGGGTCGAGTCCGGCGTGGGCGGCTCGTTCATTGACAATCTGCTGCACGCGAGCGGACGTGAGTCTGCCGCCGAGGCGTGAGAGGAACACCCAGCTACTGGTGCGCGGCTTCACCAGCTTCACGCGCCCGTGCTCAAGGTAGCGCGAGATGGCCTCCAGCGCCCCTTTTCCCACAGGCGTGAGGCGCGTTTTGCTGCCTTTGCCGGTGACGCGGATCCAACCTTCCTCGGTGCTCAAGTTTTCCAGCCGAGCATTCAGCAGCTCGGCAAGCCGCAGGCCGCTGGCGTAGAATAGCTCTAGGATGGCGCGGTCGCGAAGGTCGAGCGGGCTGTCGCCAGCGACGGACTCAATGAGCTGCTGAACTTCGACTTCGTTGAGTGTGTCGGGTAGGTGCTGCTCAACGCGTGGCGGTAGGATGCCATCGGCGGGATCGCGAATGATAAAGCGTCTCACCGCGAGCCAACGGAAGGCCGACTTCAAGATCATTAACTCCAGCCGTATGGTGGTGGCGGCGAGCCCGTCGCGCTTGCGCTGGGCGAGGTAGTCGGTGAGGTCGTTGGTGGAGAGGTCGGCGGCGATGGCCTTGCCGAGCTTGAGTGTCGTGAAGGCGGTGAAGGACTCCAGCACCTTGCGCACCAGTAGCTGATACCGCACCGAGAGGCCGCGCTCGGTGGCGATGTGCAGGATGAAGGCTTCGATGGCGGCGAGCATGGGGCGGCCTCAGTTCGGCACGGTGAGCTGGTCGCCTGGGATGAGTTCTAGGCGGGCGTCTTCGCTGTTGGAGGAGCGCAGGTCGAGCGTGCGGTTGATGAGCTGACCCGAGTCGGTTTTGCGGACGAAGGAGACTTTACCCAGCTTGCCAAAGGGGGTGACGCCACCGGCCATGCCGATGGCTTGGAAGGCGGTGATGCCGGAGCGGTACTGCACGGCTCCGGTGGGGGATTTGACCTCGCCAGTGACGTAGATGACGCGTGAGTTATCCGCGCCCGTGTCGATGGAGATATTGACGGAGGGGTTGGTGTAGATTTCGCCGCTGATGTAGAGTTGCTCGATTTTGCGGGCGAGTTCCGAGGGCTTCATGCCTGCGGCTTGTAGCTCGGGCAGGTAGGAGAGCTTGATGGTGCCATTCTCACGGATGGTGTAAGTCTGGTTCATCATGGCGGCTTCGTCCGCTGGGACACCGCCGATTTTGAAGGTGAAGGTGTCGTTGACTTTGAGGGCCAACTCGCGGGTTTGCGCCGAGAGCTGGAATGTGCCGGTGTAGAGGGCGAGAAGTAGGATGAGGTATCGCATAGGAAGTCGAGGTTTGGAGAGGATGAAGAACTAAAAGATGTCGCCCGTTTCTGCGCCAGCCTTTTTGCCACTAGCAACGGTGGCGGCACCAGCATCTTGTTTCTTGCGCTTGCGCTTGCCGGGATCAACGCCGCCGGGGAGGTTGGTCGGCGTGTAATACGTGTAGTAGCTGGTGTAGTACTGGTACTGCGAATCGCTGCGCACATCGACGTTGTTGAGCACGACGCCGAGGACGGTGCCACCGACGTTTTCAACGGCTTGTTTGACTCGCATCAACATCTGGCGTGGCAGCTTGCGATGCTGAACGACGATGATGGTCATATCGGCCTCATGGGCGAGTACGGAGGCATCGCTGACGCCGAGGATGGGCGGCGAGTCGATGAGCACGAGGTCGAAGCGGCTTTTCACATCGGCGATGAGGTCGGACATGCGCTGGGAGTTCAGGATGCCAGCACTGTCGGCGGGGAGCACGCCACTGGGGAGGAAGTAAAGGTTTTCGACTTGGGTTTGCAGCACCACATCTTCGAGCTGCACGTCGGTGGTGAGGTAGTTGGTGAGGCCTACCGAGTTGCCCGTGTCGAACATGGTGTGCAGGCGGGGGCGACGCAGATCGCCGTCGATGAGAAGGACGTTGTAGCCACCCTGGGCGCAGACGAAGGCGAGGTTGGTGAGGGTGGTGGATTTGCCTTCGCCGGCACCGCCGCTGACGACGGTGATGCAGTTGGAGTTGGCATTGCGGCGGTTGAATTCGATGTTGGTGCGCAGGATGCGATAGGCCTCGGCATCGGGGTTGAAGCCACTGGTTTTGTGCAGCACGCCGACGTCTTGTGGGATGACGGCGAGGACGGGGACGCCGAGGTAGCGCTCGACGTCGTCGAGGCTCTTCACGCTGGTGTCCATGTACTCCATGGCAAAGGCGAGGCCGATGCCAAACATGAGGCCGACGATAGCTCCCAGGGCAAGGTTGAGCCCGATCTTGGGCCGGGCGGGGATCATCTCGGGCTCAGCATTGGCATAGATGGTGGCTGGGGTCTGGCCCAGTTCGATGGTGGCCTCTTCGTTCAAGAGGGTCATCTGTCGCTCGGTGGCGGTCTGCTCTTGCTGCTCCAACTCGCGCTTGGCCATGAGGTAGGTGGTGGTGGCGGCTTGTTTGTCGAGAGCTGTGGTTTTGCTATCGCTGTTGAGTTTTTCCTGTCCGGTGCGCTGGCTCTCGGCGCTGGCGAGTTTGTTCTTGAGTCCGTCGAGATGGGCTTTGGCCGCGATGCTGAGCAGGCGCTGGGATTCCTCGATCTGGCTCATCAAACCACGCACTTTTTCATGTTTCTTGCCGAGACCACTGCGGAGGGCACCTTCATAGGCGATTTTCAATTCTTGCAGCCGTGGGTACTGGGAGGCGATGACGCCGTTTTCAAGTTTGAGGGCGTAGGCGCGTTCGACGAGTTCCTCGCTGCTCAGCGAGTCTAGCCCGGCGATTTCAGCGCGGAAGGCTTGGATGTCGGAGTCGAGCTTGTAGAGGTTCTGTTGGCGCAGAGATTCCATCATGCCTTCGGTGGTCTGGACTTCGCCGCCGTAGGTTCGGGCTCCGGGGCCGTTGCCAGAGATGGTGTCGCCGACGATGCCTGCTTCTTTTTTGAGAGCCTGGACTTTGAGCCGTGTTTCAGCCGCGCGCTTGTGCGCATCGTCGATCTGTTTTTGCAGCACTTTCAGCCCGGCGGATTTGCCTGCGACGGCCACTTCGACGCGCATTTTCATGTAGCTGTCGGCGACCTTGTTGGCGATGTCGGCGGCGAGCTGCGGGTCTTCGTCGTAGAAGTCGATGCTGACGAAGTCGCTCTTCATGCTCGCCTGGGGTTCCAGGTTGGCGATGAGCTTGGCCTGCGCCTCGCGGTTGCCTGGCAGGCCCCAGCGCTTGGCGAGATCGAGTTCGGCGATCACTGGCTCCAGCGTTTTGGGCTGAGTGATGGTTTCAAATTCGGTCTTTGCCCAAAACTCGGATTGAGCGAAGGGATCGAAACCAGAGTTGCGCATGTCCACATTCACGGACTGGGATTTGCGCTCGATCTTCATCGACACATGGCCGCGGTACTTGCGCGGCATGATGTAGGTGATGATGGCCGCCACGGCGAAGACCAGCAGGAAAGACAGCATGATGGGCCCGATGCGGTTTTTGACGACTTGCCACGAATCCATCGCGTGACGTTGCATTTCCATGCTGTTTTCATTCATAAGTGGGAGGAATTAGAAGTCAGTAAAAATTAAGAATTTAAGTGCCAAAAAGGCCTCGATCACAGTCCTTGCGGCGCGGGATCGAGGGTTGGGGGTGTTGTCGTGGTGGGAAAGGGAGGCGACTAGAAGGAGGCTTGCAGGCCGAGGGACACACGGTCGCGGTTGTAGTCGCGGAAGTCGTCGTCGGAGTTGATCAATGAATGCGAGTAGCTGGCGTCGAGGCTGATGTTATCCCAGATGCGGTAGCCGAGTCCGGCGGTGGCGCTGAGTTCATGCTCGCTCACATCGGTGGCGGTGCCGTCACCCTTGAACTGGCTGTAAACGTAGCTCACGCCACCATTCAGAGTCAGACGGTCGGAGACCTTGCGAGTGGCATTCACCCCTGTGCGGTAGGAATAACGCGAACCAAAAGCACCAAGCTCGGCGCCATCAAAGCCCACCGAGGAGTAAAGCTGAAGCGAGGTTTTCTCTGAGGAACGGTGTGTGATGGAAAGCTCGCCGTAGGGGGCAGTTTCATCCGATCGCTCTGAGCTGTAAAACTCTGCGCCAGCGCGAAGTGAACCCGTGGTGCGCTCGCTCCAGGCTTGGTCGATGCCCGCCAGAACATAGTGGGAGATGAAGTCGGAAGTCGAAGCCGTGTCATACATCGTCGTGCGGAAGCGGTACTCCCCCACCCAGCTCGTGGTTTTGTTATGAGCCCAGGAGAACTGCTGGGAGATGAGGTGAGACAAACGGTCTTCAAACTTGCCAATGTCGCCATCCTGGTAGCGAATCGTATCAACCGTGTAGGAGGTATTGGAACTGAAGCGTTCAGACCAGGCGTAGCTCACGGCAAAGTTGTTATAGCCATAGAAATACTGACCATTGCGACGCGCAGTCGAGGCACCGACGCCAAAGTTGGGCTCGACTTCATAAGTGGCATACAGGCTGTCGGTGAACTTGAGGCGCTGGGAAGCGGCGTGAGAGATGTTAAACGAGATGCGGCCACTGTAGTCCGTGCTCTCAGCGCTGGAGGCATCGTCAAAATAGTAGAGACTGCCAAAGTCGAGGCCGACCGTCCAAGGCGTTTGCTCGTCAATGCCATTGAAGGTCGCGCCCAGGCTCCCTTGCATGAATGCCGAGTCGATGTCCGAGGTTGAGCCACCTGCTTTGTAATCCAGGTGATCATAGCCAACGCCAAGACCCGCCGAGTAGGTGACGGGAGCGGCGTCCTTGTGGTCTAGGTTATTGCGTTGCAGGGCCAGCGGTCCCTGAGCGCAGGCGCTGTGGACACCGGCAAATGTAATAATAGCCAGAGCTGATTGGAAGGAGTTCATGGTGTTCAAGAGCCGCGTAGGATTTTACTGTTGAGAGGGACTATAAAAATAAGAATAACAAACGAGGCCGCAGTTTTCCAGTTATTTCGCGCAGTGGGCATTATGCAGGGCAGGCGCAGGAAGGCGATACGGGCGTGGTGTTGTGCTTGCGAGGCGCACGCGGCTTGCGAGGCGGGGAATCGTCGTCGTCGTCGGTGCTCTCCTCTTCGGGAGTTTCTTCTGTGTTGATTATACCGCCCACAGCGGGCTGCATGAGGTAAATGCCACGGATGTCAGCGCGGGGGGAAATGTCGTCCTTGGGCTCGGCGACGGGGCCTCCCAGGGGTTCTACTGATTTTGCGGATTTACCAGACTTCATCACCTGCGCACCACCGCCTGCTCCAGGAGACACGGCCTCAGCGCACTCTACAATGATCCCCGTCATTTTGGGGGCAACGGCGATGGCTGTTTGCACGATCTGTTTCGACATCGCAGCATCGGCGTTGGATGCTTGGATGGCGGCCTTGATGATTTCACAGGCGCAGGATTCATTGATCACCAGTGCATCCTCCACAATCATGAGAACCTTGCCTGGCTCTTTGGTGACGGATTCACGCACATCTTTGGCAATCTGATCGCAGTTCAAGGTCGAACCAGCGGAAGTTGCCAAGGGATAGGCAGCAATAATGAGAAGCAGGGAAGCTGCAACGGATCGCTTGGTGGTATTAGCAGTCATGGCCTTTATTTCTGTGATGTGTTTCGATGTCTTGGAGCGGGTAGCGAGAATCGAACTCGCGTGATCAGCTTGGAAGGCTGGAGCTTTACCATTAAGCTATACCCGCATTTAAGACCAAATTAACACACAGAAATGTATAACTGCAAGAGTTTTATCGAAAAAACTATAATTTCCACGAAAAGTTGGATGAGGCAGATCATTTGGAGGCTCTGATTTTGTGAACCTCCAAAGAAGTGCCACAGGCCCAACTTCAGCCTTCCCCGTTAGCACGAAATAGTAACGCATCAAGCACGGCTTCGTGTAATATCCGCTCAAATTACGATTTCCTCTTCTCCTATTTACTGGGCGGGTGCCGATCTTATCGCTGCCAGCCATTGATGCGTTTGAACCTCCAACTTTGCTGACATGAAACTTCTTGCCCTGCTCTGCGGTGTCCTCGCCTTGGCCTTTGTTGGCAACAAACTCCTCGGCCAGGTGGCTGCGTCGAATGACCTCGCGAAATTCGGCATCGCGTTGGTTCTGGGCTTTGTTGCGGCCATTTTGGGGATCCATTTCGTCCTGCCACGAGTGGGCGAGGCCATTGTGAGGTTTCTGTTTTCCTGGAATGACCCGCCGGATAACGAGCAGCCCCAAGCGATGAATCACATCAATGCGCTCAAAGCACGGGGCGATTACAAAGGCGCGATTGCAGCGTGCGAAAGCCTCTTGGCCTCCGAGCCCAGCAACATCTTCGTGATCGCTGAAATGGCGAAAATTTATGCTGAGCGACTTGATGACTGCGAGCGTGGTATCGCGGTGCTCACCGAGCGCCTAGCGAGTCGCACCTGGGCTATGGATGACGATGCGTATCTGCGCTTTCGCCAAATCGACCTCTACCAGCAAGCCGACCATCGCGAGGCCGCAGAACGTGCGCTGGAGCGCATCATCGCTGACTACCCTGACACCAAACACAGCGGCAATGCCCACCATCGACTCCATGAGTTGCGCCCCAAGCAAACCCCCACGATGAAGCAGGGCTGGTAATCGATGGGGCAAACTTCATTTACCGCACTCATGCAAGCATTACGCGTTGCCGTGGCGAAAAACCCCCTTGCCGCTCTGGCCCTTGTTGCGCTGGCTGGCATCCTATTTGCAGACTATTCGCTGTGGCTGCGGCTACCAAGGGTTAACCTCATCGCAGCCTTGCTTCTGGGCGGCTTGAGCCTTTGGCGGCCACGGTTTCAATACCTTGTGCTGGCGTCTTTTTTCAGCTTCGCGTTCGTCCACACCTGTCGTCTTGAGGTGACACGCCTGCACCCGCTTCATTCAATATTGAAGCTGGGCCAAAGGGTGAGTTTTGAAGCTTATGGTAGCTTCACGCGTGCTCCGATGCAGCCCGAGGAATCTGGGGACGTGGGCCGACGCGAAGCTCGTTTTGTGGCTTCCAAAATCCTGCTCCCCACGCGAAATCGTTCGGTCGTTGGCGAGACGACATTGCGAGTCTGGCTGGCTGATCCCAGCTTTGTCCCCGTGGATGGGCAGTATAAAATGCAGGGCACTCTCTACCTCATTGCGCCCCCGTGGAACCCCGGTGGTTATAATGCCAAAGTAGCCGCTGAGCGAGCGGGCATCGTTGCGGAATGTGCTGCTAAAACGCTGCAACTGGAATGCGGGGATGCCCTGGGCGTGCGGCTCCGACTGCTCAGTCTCGCGGAGAGCTGTCGCGAATGGATCGCGGCGCAAGTCACCCTCGGGATCGAGGCTGAGACGATGCCCGCGACGCTCATTACCAGCATGGCGCTGGGCACATCGGAGACGGCGAGCGCGGCGATGCAGGAGCCCTTTCGCGATAGCGGTACGCTGCACATTTTTGCCGTCAGCGGGCTGCACGTCGGGCTGTTGGCCATCATTGGCTGGATGTTTCTACGCCCTCTGGGAATGCCTCGCGAGTGGGGCGTCATCATCCTCATCCCTTGCTTGTTTGGTTATGCCTTCATCACCGGGTGGCGTCCCTCTGCCGAGCGCTCTGCGGTGATGACTACGATGATGCTCTTGGCTCCTGTGTTGAATCGACAATCTCGTTTGGTCAATGGCCTCGGAGCCGCTGCGCTACTGCTCTGGGCGAGCGATACCATGCCTACCTTCCAGGCGGGCTTTCAGCTCTCTTTCGGGGTTCTCTGGGCTATCGCCATTGGGGCTGAGTATTGCTTGAATCCCCTGCGCCGCTTCACCGAGCTGGATCCCTTTCTCCCACGGACTATCGCTCGCTGGAGCAGTCGTCTGTGGGCACTTTTGCGTCGGCAAATCGCCGCTGCCTTGGCCACTTCGCTGGCTGCTTGGGCAGGCTCGGCACCGCTCATGTGTTATCATTTTCAAGCCCTCAGCCCCATCGCTATCGTGGCCAATATCGTCCTGGTTCCGTTAGCCTTCGTCTCACTCTTCATCGTCGCCCTCAGCATCCTGTGCGGTGGCTTGCACCTGGGCTGGATTCAAGTCTGCCTCAACAACGCCAACTGGCTCGTGGCACACGCGATGATGTGGAGTGCGAGTGGCTTCTCTAGCATCCCCGGTGGTCACTTTCCCACGCCCATGCCTGACTTTGAGTCACGCCCGCCCTTTGCCCTCAGCGTCCTTAGCCTGCCCTCGGGGCAGGGTGCCCAGCTACTCCAGTGCTCGGGGAAAAACTGGATGCTCGATGCTGGCCATGCCGACAGTTACAGACGCACGCTGGCACCCTTCCTCAGAAATAGCGGCATCACGCAGTTGGATGGCCTGCTGCTCAGCCATGCAGACTCCGAGCACGTCGGTGGAGCCAGCCAACTCATTGAGCACCTGCATCCGCCACAGCTCTACACCAGTCTGCATGAGCCGTGGGCCTGGGATTCACCGCTCACCTCACTGCAACAACTGCTCTCGACCAGTCTCTTGACCACGCACAAAACCTTGACCGCAGGCGATAGTCTCAGCCTTGGCGACGCTCGCCTCGTCATCCTCTACCCAGCCCCCGGCGATCTGCATTCCTTGGCCGATGATCGTGCCGTCATCGCCCGCATTGATTACGGCCCGCATCGCCTCCTTTGGTGCAATGACGCTGGATTCATCGCCGAGAAAACCTTGCTCAGCCGCCTCTCGCCGAGCGAGCTCCGCTGCGACATCCTCCTGCGCAACCAACACAGCGCCGACTTCTCCGCGCTCGATGAATTCATCATCGCCGCCGCCCCCCGAGCCATCATCACCAGCAACACCATTGGCGACATCGAGCAGCGCCTCCCCGCTCGCCTGCCCACCCTCTGCCGTCGCCTCGGCATCCGCCTCTACGACCTCTCCCAGACTGGCACCATCACCGTGCAGGCATGGCCTAAATCACTAGTGGTTAAAACCTGGCTCACCGCCGAAACTGAAACCTTCGCCGCGCGTGAGCCCCCAGTCACGCCCGTGCCGTGATACCTCGCTTCGGCACACCGACATGCTGTGCATGGTAGATGCCCGCATCGCCGCTGAAGAAGTAGGCCACGAAGCAAGCAACGGCGAAATACACCGCATAGTGAGCCCCAAAAAGCTCCATGCCCATGAACGTGCAAGCGAGCGGCGTATTCGCCGCTCCCGCGAATACCGCGATAAACCCCAGCGCCGCAAACAGCGCCACAGGCTCATGCAACAGCAGCGCCAGTGCGTGACCCAGCGTAGAGCCGATGAAGAACAGCGGTGTTACCTCGCCACCCTTGAACCCACTGCCCAGCGTCACACTGGTGAAGAGCGTCTTCCACAGCCAGCTCCACGGCGTCGCGCCCCCGGCTTCAAAGGACGCGAGGATCGAAACATGGCCCCCTGGTGGCGCTGCGACACCCAGGCCCAAATAATCGCGCGTGCCCAGCAGATACACCAACGCGATCACCACCACAGCGCCCACCGCAGGCCGCAGGGGCGCGTGCGGCACGAGGCTCGCGAAGCCACATTGCACCGCATGAGTCAGCACCGCAAAGAACCTGGCGACGAACCCAAAAACTATCGCCGCGAGAACCACCTTGCCCATTAACAGCGCATCGAAAGCTGCGTGTGCGCCCGCTTTTTCAGCAACATCCAAATGATACACCGTGTGCTGGATGCCCCAGGCCGAGCATGTCGCATCGCCCAGCACACTCGCCAGCAGCACAGGCAGCAGCGCCTCGTACTGCATTCGCCCGATGACCAGGACTTCCATGGCAAAAATCGCACCTGCGAGAGGCGTACCAAACACCGCCCCAAAGCCCGCCGCGACGCCGCACATCAGCATCAACCGCAGGTTGTGCCGCCCCAGTTTTAAAGCCCGAGCCAGCAGCCCCGCGAGGCTACCGCCCATCTGCACCGCCGTGCCCTCGCGCCCAGCCGAGCCACCGCACAGATGCGTCGCCAGCGTGCCCAGCAGCACCAGCGGAGCCATCCGCGCAGGCACACCGCCGCCTGGTTCATGGATTTCATCCAAGAGCAAGTTGTTACCTTTGTCCGAGTCTTTGCCCCAGTGATGGTAGAGCCAGCCCACGCTCGCGCCCGCGAGTGGCAGTGCCCAGAGCAGCCCAGGATGCTGCCATTGCAGGTGCGTTGCCTTATCGAGTGCCCACAAAAACAGCGCCGTCGCCGACCCCACCACCAAGGCCACCGGCAGCGCCAGCATCATCCAGCGGAGTAGCTGACGGAAGTCGCTGAGATGGGAGGGTAAATGCAAAAGGCGCTTCATGGGACGCTGCGTTTTAAATCGTGCGGCCTCAGCCGTCAATGCAACGTCAGCAAAGTAGCGCTCATCCAATGCCTCACCGATGTTTTACCTTCCCGCCCGGCACGAACTCCGCTAGTAAGCAACCCATGACAGAAAAACCACCCGCACAGCCCGCCCTCATCCAAACCATCGGCGGCTGGCAGATCATGTTTTATGGCCTCGGCTCCATGCTCGGCGCAGGCATCTACGCCCTTATTGGAAAGGCCGCCGCAGGCCTCGGCAACGCCGTCTGGCTAGCCTTCCTCATGGCCATGATCGGCGCGATGCTCACCGGCCTCTCGTATGCCTGCGTGGGCGGACGCTACGCCAAGGCGGGCGGTGCCGCCTACGTCACCCAGCGCGGTCTGCGCAAGCCCCTACTCAGCTACATCATCGGCATCGCCGTGATGATGAGCGGGCTCACCAGCATGGCCACCGGTTCGCAGGCCATCGTCGGCCAGCTCAGGGAACTACTCGCCTGGAACCTCGACGCCACCAGCATCAAGCTGCTCTCCATCGGCATCGTCTTCCTCGTCGGCTGCGTCATCTACCGAGGCATCCGCGAGAGCATGTGGCTGAACATCCTCTGCACCGTCATTGAGGCCGCCGGGCTGCTTTTCATCATCGCTGTCGGCGCACGTTATTGGGGCAGCGTGGACTACTTCGTCTCGCCAGGCGATACCATCGCAGGCGGCGTCGGCTCGGGCATCACCTTCGCCCTCATCATGCAGGGAGCCGTGCTCACCTTTTACTCCTTCATCGGGTTTGAAGACATCCTCAACGTCAGTGAAGAAGTAAAAAATCCCGCTCGCAACGTGCCCTTCGGCCTCATCGGCGCGATGATCCTCGCCACCTGCATTTACATGGCCGTCGCCATTACTGCCGTCTCCGTGGTGCCTTGGCAGGAGTTGGCCAAAAGTGACGCCCCACTCATGGAAGTGGCTCGTCGCGCTGCACCCTGGTTTACCGGCATCAAGCCCGTCTATGGCTGCATCACCATCTTCGCCATCGGCAACACCGCCCTGCTCAACTACCTCATGGGCTCGCGCCTTCTCTACGGCATGAGCCGCCAAGGCCTACTCCCCTCCATCCTCGGCAGCGTCCATCCAAAGCGCCAGTCGCCCCACGTCGCCGTGGTCGTGCTTTTCGGCATCGTCTCCCTGCTCATCCTCAGTGGCGGCGTAAAGGCCCTGGCAGAATCCACCGTGCTGCTGCTGCTCATCGTCTTCACCACTGTCAACATCTCCCTCTTCGTCCTCAAGCGCCGCCCCGGCGAGCCACGCGGCGGCTTCGAGCCCCCACTGCTCGTCCCCGTATTCGGAGCCCTCGTGTGCGCCATGCTCATCGTCGTCCGCGTGCAGACCGCCATCACCAGCACCGACCACACCCAGCGCACCGCCCCCCTCATCGCAGGTGCCATCCTGCTGATAAGCCTCGTGCTCTATGGCGCACTCAAGCCCAAGAACCCCGTCGTGCAGGAGGATTAAAT
>JANOAR010000133.1:0-4014 GCA_031411235.1 Verrucomicrobiota bacterium
GGCCACGGCGTCGCGTTTGAACGGCTCGTCATACTGACGCCGCTTCACTTTGTTTTGGGTCACTTGAGATTGGGCTGTTGTGTTCATGCTGCTTGGGTTGTTAACCCTGCTTTCCGTGTCTGCATAAACGAAGGAAGCTCAAGGCTCGCCGCAGGCAACCCTGGGCTATTTTCTGGAACGCCTTTGGCGTATAGGATTGAGCCTTCTCGCGAGGCCACGAGAACACGCTTTGTCATGCACTGAAAGCCAAACGGGTTTCCAAATCTGAGTGGCATTGGGCGTCCCGCCCCCGAAGTCGAGCGCAGCGAGCAAAGACTTGGCAGTGTTATCCAACCCAACCTGCCCCTACGCCAGCTTGAAATTCACGCGCACCAGCACGTCTGCCGCCCCATTGACGGCAGGGGTGAAGCGCCAGTTTTTCACGGCTCGCAGGGCGGCAGTGTCCAGGTCTTCATTGCCCGTGGAATGGTAGATGGAGCAACTGACCACACGCCCGGTGCTGCCCACGGTGACCTTTATTGTGGCACAGCCCTGGATGTTGGCCCGGCGTGCGCTGGGGGGATAATTCGGAGCGAAGGAGGAGAGGAGCTGCGGCACCTTTGCGGCGAGCTTGGCACTGCCGGAGCCGCTGCCGGAGCCTTTGCCAGCGGCCTTGCGCTGGGCTTTCGGCGCGGAGGCTGTCTTGGGCGTGGTATCGGCGACGGCTAGTGGTGGCGCAACAACGGCGGTGGAAGGGGGCAGGCTAATGATGGCCGAGGCAGGCATGTCCCACTGAGGCAGCAGCAAGGCGGCGCTCGGGGTGTGGGCCAGGATGCGGGGCAGGTTGGCCGTGCGCAGCGCCTTCACAGGGCGGGTCATCACGCGAAAGGTCTGGGACTCGGGCTTCGGCATGAGCTGCCGGATCGGCTCCGCTGCGGCTTGCCCGGCATCGACTTTATCCGTGCCTGTGTCGCCATCATCGCCCTGACCGCCAAGGCTGAGCCACGCGGCAAAGGCGAAAACCGTGGCGTGGAGGGTGATGGATAAAAACAACGCGGGCCAGCCGATGGGCTGACGCCGACGTGATAAAAGAACTGGCCCACCTTTAACCGTGGGGACGCTGCTCAAGCGAGGTGGGCCAGTCTCAACCATAACTAACTATGCACTGAAAGGATTAACGACGGCCCGAGATCGGGGCGTTGCTATGCTTGGGCGAGGGGCCGCCAAAGTCATAGCCGAGGATGAACCAGCCTTCAAAATCAGGGGAGTCATCGGTGCAGCCAGCGAGGGCGGCGATGTCGATGTGAAGCCTTGGCGTGGGACGCCACTGAAGCTGCGGGCCAATGATGAACTTGTGTTCGGGGTTGTTGCGATCCCCGTCCACGGTTTCGTGTTTGAAGGCCATTTCCAAGCCGATAGAGAGCGACTCGTTGATGGTCTTGCTGATGGCCTGAGTGACGGCGAGTTCTTCGGCCTTCTCGCCGGAGAGTTCGCGCTCATAAACAAAGTTCATGCCCCAATGCCAGCCGTCGCCGAAGTCTTCACCGAGCAAGATTTTGGGCTCGATCACGTCGCCACCACGGCTGGGATCTGTGACCTTGTATTCCAGGTAGAAGGCGGGATTCAACGGGATGACACCCCAGTCGGCGGGAGCCCAGCGCACTTCGCCTGCGAAGTCCAGGTGATCCGCCTTGCTGTTCTCGATCGTCCAGTCGTAGTAGAAGTCCAACTGGATGCGACCGGGCAGGCCAAACTCGATTTCCTGCTGGAAGCGGAACTTCGATTCGCCGTCGTTCTCGCGCATACGGATCCACTGCTCCACCGAGATCTCGCCAGGGTTCCTCTGGATGTGGACACGGGTGGTGGCAAAGGGTCTGCGCTGCACCCAGCCAGGCTGGCCATAGGCTCCTGTGGGGGCGTCGATGGAGGTGTAGCCGACAACATCGACGGTGCCGACGGTGGTCGGATCAGCCGTTTGGCCATAGGTAGTGAGGCCAGCGACGCTACTGAGAGTGAGGGCCGCGAGGAAGGATGTGGATGGATTCATAAACATTGCGGCCAAATGTTTAGCGACAGCCCGCAATGGCGACAAGCCAAGGCAGTGAACAAGTTTTGTCCATGCCTTCACCAGCCGTGGATAAAACTGCGCCATTCTGCTGGGCAGCTTTATTTTCAATGGGCATACCGCAGCGAGGATGCGAGGCGCTCCAGTCGCTTCCTTATCAAGCCCGCGAGACACGCACCCTCCCGCGCCACAGCGCGGTGCCCACCGCCAGCAGCGCCCCGGCGATGCAGACCCATGGAAACCTCCAGCCATAGCGGGTGAAGAACGTTTGCTCCTTCAGCGCCACGAGTTGCCCGGTCAGCACCCCACGCGTCAGCGGCTCCAGTCGGCCATGCACGTAGCCATTGGGATCAATCAACTGCGTCACACCCGACGATGATGCCACCACCATCCAGCGTCCATTTTCTGCGGCACGCAGGCGGAACATCTCGCCATGCTGCAAGTGCTGCTTCATCCCCCAGTGGGCCGGATCCATGCTCGGCACAGCGAAGAACTCCGCGCCTGCCGCCGTCATCTCACGCACCACATTTTGGTAGTCGTTGTCGAAGCAGATCGGCGTGCCGATGAGCCCGTGGTTCGTCGGCACCGGCAACGCAGTGGTGCCAGGCGTGCCATCGTCGAAGAGATGAACCGTGTGCTGTTTGAAGTGCCGCCCGCGCTCACCGTTTGCATCCAAGGTGAGAGCGGTGTTCCACCAGTTTTCACCGTCACCTATCGTCTCGGTGCCCACGATCAGCGTGGCCTTTTTCTCCGCCGCGAGAGCGAGCAATGCCGCCGAATCGCGCTTCGATTTCATCACGTCATAGGCGAGCGCATACTCCGGCCACACGATCACATCAGCGTGCTGCGTGAGGCCCTTGGTCATGGCTTCGTAGCCTTCAAACATCGTGCCCTCGGCTTGGAGCGCGGCGACGGTGATGCCTCGGTTATGAACTGAAGTAGTCCCCAAAAAAGGAATCTCGTCTATCGCCAGGAAAAGCAAGGCTGTGAGTGCTAACCGATTCCCCCAACGTGAAGTGTCACTCAACGTGGATTTGACTGCTGCCAAGATAACAACAATCACAAAGCCTGAGCCATAGGCTCCGACGATGGGCAGTAGCACACTAGGCCCGCGTGCATGAGCAATGGTCATCCACGGGAAGTCCAGCCAAGCCCATTCGCTGCGCACATACTCAACCGAAGTCCACAGGCACCCCACCACCAGCGGCTCCAACCACGCCCAGCCGCGCATCGTCTCACAGCGTTGCCGCACCCATACCAGGCTCCCAGCGAACACCGCAGGAAACAACGCCAAGTAGCTCCACAGCGCCAGACTTGCGCCACCAAAGATGTTCCACAGCCACGAGGTGCCTATACTGAAGGAGGACAGCCCAAAGATGAAGCTTGCGAATCGGGCTTGCCGAGGCGTGAGCTGGCGCAGGCACATTAGGAAAGCCAACACACTGATCAACACCAGCATGTGCCCCAGCCATTGGAACCCTAGCCAGTTGAACCCCACTCCAGGCTCAAACGCCAGCGCGTAGGCCACCCCGCACAGCAGCGGCCAGAGAATCGTCGTGGGCCATGATTTATTGCCATCGTTCATAGAGCTTCATCGCAGCAGGATGCACGGGGCAAGGCAAGCGCGGTGTGCATCGCAGCACGGGAAGTGGTTGCGACTTGAGTCGCATTCAGTCGGGAGCGATGCGGGGTATAAAGCTTTGCTTCGGCATAAACCGAGCACAGACCAAACTTTGTGAAGCCCCAGTGGCTGCGGTTGCTGCCGACTGCATTCGACTCAAGTCGAAGCTACTTTCCGCGAAGCTCAGCGCTGGGTAGGGAGTAAATCCGGCCGCATCTCGCGCGTCTTCTTCAGCGCTTGCTCATGCCGCCACGCGGCGATTTTGGCATGGTTGCCACTCAGCAAAATCTCTGGCACGGCCATGCCACGGAACTCGGCAGGCTTGGTGTATTGCGGAGCTTCCAAGAGG
>JANOAR010000134.1:0-3226 GCA_031411235.1 Verrucomicrobiota bacterium
CTGATCGTTTCGCAGAGTGGCTGTGATCGCATTAAAGCCAAGATCAAGCGGCTTGCGCAAGGCGATGCTCCAGCGGCTGCGCCGGTGGCACAAACCGAAGGCGAAGCGCCCCCCAAGTTGACGCCTGAGGAGGAGGCCAAGGTGAAGGCGCTGGAAGACCCCAGGGTGTTCGACCCTTCGGCTCCTGCCCCGGTGCCTTCGGCCATTCCCGTCACCGAAGTCCCCGTGACCGAGCCTACTGAACCGGAGACACCGGTCGTCGAAATCAACAAGTCTGCGCAGGTCGCCATCCTGGGCTACCACGACTTCAAAGAGCGCGGCGGCACCCCGCAGCTCATCAACACCGCGAAATTTCGCGGGCACTTGCAGGCCATCAAAGATGCCAAAATCCCCGTCATCCCCATGAGTGATTTTTTAGCCTGGAAGCGCGGTGAAAAGGACATCCCCGAGGAGTGCATCGTCATCACCATGGATGATGGCTGGGTCGGCGTGTATCAAATCGCCTACCCTATGCTGAAGGAGTTTGGCTTCCCCTTCACCGTGTATCTCTACAACAAATATGTGAATACGGGAGGTCGCGCCATGACCTGGGTGCAAATCAAAGAAATGATGGCCAATGGCTGCGAGGTGGGCAGCCATACCGTGTCGCACGACTACCTGACCAATGTCCGCTACTCCAAGGCCAAGGTGCAAAGCGAGGAAGCCTACCAACTGCGTCTGCTCACCGAGCTGAAGGACAGCAAAGAATTTCTGGAGCAGAACCTCGGCATCAAAGTCACCTCCATCGCCTACCCCTACGGTGCCCACAGCCCACAGGTCGAGGAGACGGCGCTGCAAGTCGGCTACGAGGCTGGCTTCACCGTCAGCCCGCAGAAGGTCACCTGGGATACGCCCAATGGAAAACTGAGCCGCTACATTGTGCATGGCGAGGAGGACAGCGTCTTCAAAATGGCCACCTCCTTCCGAGGTAAAGGCGAGATCGGCAACAGCAAGACCATTGCTAATGATGCCAAAGACCCCGAGGGCAATGCGCTCGTCACCTTCAACCCCGCCAACGGCGCGACCATCATTGAGCGCACTCCCACCATTGAGGCCAACCTCATCCGCCTCGGCCAGATCGTCCCTGAGAGCCTGAAAATGCGCATCACCGGCATGGGCATCGTCCCCTGCACCTTCGACCCCAAGACCTTCATCGTGCGCTACGAGCTGCCCATGAAACTGCGCCGCGAAGACTGCGCCGTGACGCTCAGTTTCAAGCGCGATCTCACCGCGCAGGAGGAATACATCACCTGGCGATTTAAAGTCGATCTCGCCGCCTCCTACTTACCACCAGCGCCACCCGCCTCGCCTGTGCCCGTGGAGCCTTCGACGCCTGCGCTGCCAGCCAGCGATGCCACAGCACCCACCGCGCCGCTCAGCCCGCCCGCAGCTGTGCCAGCCGAGGTGAAAAGCTAATCTCCATGGCAGTGTAAGTGTGCGCCCAAGCCCACCACGCAGGCGTAACTTCGCCAATGCCCATCCATACCCTGCACTTTAAACAAACGATCCGCGCGACTCGCGAAGATGCCTGGAAGTTCTTCTCCGATCCGCGCAATCTCGCCAAGATCACGCCGCCCGAAATGGGCTTCACCATCGTCGCCCAGGACTTACCCGAGCGTATCTATGCAGGGATGATGATCCAGTATCGCGTCACACCGATGTTTGGCATTCCGATGACTTGGCTTACCGAGATCACGCAGGTGCGCGAGGGCCACAGCTTCATTGATGAGCAGCGTATCGGCCCCTATGCCATCTGGCATCACGAGCATCGGTTTCATGACCGTGGCGATGGTCACATCGAGATGGAAGATCGCGTGACGTATGTGCTGCCGTTCCAGCCCTTCGGCGACCTCGTGCATCCCTTCCTTGTGAAGCCTCAGCTAGACCGCATCTTTGCGCATCGCCAGCAGGTCGTGGGCCTGTTGTTTCCCGAACGCTGAGCCGGGTGGGCATCGCAAGGCGTCGGCACTCGGGTGCAATCTTCGCCATGAAACCCAACGCCGAGATTGCCATCTCGCTCGTCACTCCGTAGGATGGCTGGCTTCTGCACCGCCATGCTTCGCCTTACCTCACTCCTCGCCCTCGTCGCAGCCCTCGCGCTGCCTGCCCTCCACGCCGCTCAGCCGAAGTCAATGGCTGATCTTCCTGACTCCAATCCCGATGCGGAGAAGGCAGGGTTCATCGTGCCGGAGGGCTTCGAGATCAATCTCTGGGCCAGCGACCCGATGCTGCGCAAGCCCGTGCAGATCAACTTCGACGCGCAGGGCCGTCTCTGGGTCGTCAGCAGCACCACGTATCCACACATCAAGCCAGGTGAGGAGGCGAAGGACGAAGTCGTGGTGCTGGAGGACACCAACCATGACGGCACGGCGGATAAATCCACGGTCTTCGCCCACGACTTGCACATCCCCACGGGCGTCATCGCGGGCGATGGTGGCGTGTATGTGGCGAACAGCACCGAGGTCATTTTCCTGCGCGATACCGATGGCGATCTGAAGGAAGACAAACGCGACATCATCCTCTCCGGCTTCGGCACCGAGGACACGCATCACCTGCTGCACACCATGCGTTTTGGCCCCGAGGGCTTGCTCTACTTTTTGCAGAGCATCTACATCCACAGCCACATCGAGACGCCGCATGGCGTGCGTCGTCTGCTCGGCGGTGGTGTGTGGGAGTTCCGGCCCGAGACACGGCAGTTGGAAATCATCAGCAAGGGACTCATCAATCCCTGGGGCTTTGAGTTCGACCGTTGGGGGCAATCTTTTGCCTCCGATGGTGCAGGCAGCGAAGGCGTCAACTTCATCTTCCCCGGCAGTGTCTTTGCCACCTCACCAGGAGCTAAGCGTATCGTCCACGGCATGAGCCCAGGGCAGCCGAAACACGCCAGCCAAGACATCGTCGATGACCCCAGCTTCCCCGCCGACTGGCAGGGCCACTTCATCCAGTGCGACTTCCGTGGCGGTCGCGTCAATCGCTTCAGCCTCGCGCCCAGCGGCAGCAGCTACATCGCCAAACAAGAGGCCGATGTGCTCGCCTCCACGCATCCCGCCTTTCGCCCCATCAGCGTGCAGATCGGCCCCGACGGTGCCCTCTACATCGCCGACTGGTACAACCCCATCATCCAGCACGGCGAAGTCGATTTCCGCGACCCTCGCCGCGACTTGGTGCATGGCCGCATCTGGCGGCT
>JANOAR010000135.1:0-67808 GCA_031411235.1 Verrucomicrobiota bacterium
AGCCTAGCCTAGCCTAGCCTAGCCTAGCCTAGCCTAGCCTAGCCTAGCCTAGCCTAGCCTAGCCTAGCCTAGCCTAGCCTAGCCTAGCCTAGCCTAGCCTAGCCTAGCCTAGCCTAGCCTAGCCCATGAAGCAGGCCCGTCTCTCCTATTAGGCTTTTGGCATTGCTTTATTCATCTGGAGGAACAGGATTCATTCCTAGCAATGCTTGAGCACTGAATCGCAGATGGACGTTTGCGTCGTTTTTATAGTGTTCGGCTACGGATGGATCTCTGCCAAAAGCAAATTCGAGGGCTTGTACCCGGATCGAGATGGGTTGCTTGGGAAGAAGTCCTTGGGCGATCATGCGTTGCGCGAGTTTTTCATCGCCCGAGGCATTGGCGAGGATCAGAAGCTGCATTCGCTCGCCCTCGTCCTGCAAAGTAGCAAAGCGCATTTCAATGTCCGATTTCGCATCGAGTGGAGCGGTCGCGAGGCGTTCGCCAAGTTCTACGAGGCGATCCTCATCGGTAACGCCGTCTGGAGCTGGAAACCTGCGTGTGCCTTCGACTGCGGTGGCATCAGAGATGACAACGACTTCATCACCTCGTGGCACATCGGCCTCTGAATGGACTCCCGGTTGTGCTGTGGTGATGGGTCTGCGCCGCTGCACTGCGTTACTTCCTGTGTCTATACCTCGATATACAATGGGGGCAAATGCTGGCGGCGGTGGTTGATTTGTTGTGGGTGCGCCAGTCAATGCAAGGCTGCCTATGCTCTTCTCAGGTAAGAACAATGGGTTGGCTTGAGTGTTAATAGCACTGGTGCTGCCTGTAACCCGTTGATCTGTACCATTACTGGATGTGTCTGGACGGCTGGGACGCGAAGGCGTCTGCTGGTTGCCATTTGTGGAGCGTGGTAGGGTGGGGGTGACGGTGCCATGCGTCGCAGTCGATGACTTTGATCTGCGGCTCTGGTCACCAGTAGCGAGCGACTGTGACTGAGAGTTTTGATTTGTTACTAGCTTCGCTGCCGTATCTGCGTTGCCTGATTGAGACAAGGGATAGGAGGGGGCGCTCAAGTGTATTCCCACCCACACGGCACCAGCAGTGAATGTGCCGATAACGAGTATAGACAGTGTGATGCGTTGTTGCATAAACAAAGATCTCCTGTGTGGGTGGGTAACGACTTGGGGGCCTGTGAGCTTGGATCAAGGTGTCCACTTCGTTTCGTCAGCCTTGGGGCGGTCGTAATTGAGCCCTTGGACTTTCCAAGTGTATGTATAGCCAGCGCGATGTCCCGTGAGCTTGAGCGTGCGGGTGTCGGTAGTGCTGCTTGCGGGCTCACTGACGATGATGTTTTTCCATACCTTGCCATTCTGGGTAATGCGCAAGGCATGCTTGCTGGCGTTGATGGCCTTAGTCCACGAGTAAGTGACTGTCCCTCCCGAAGCCGTGAATCCATAAGGGTATGGAGCCAAGCTCGATGGATCGCCAGGTAAGGCCAGTAATCGATTGAACTCAGTCCAATCATCATCGTACTGTTTGCCTCCGCGTACTGAAATTTTCGTGAGGTCAGGCAAGTATTGCGTGTAGCTCGGCGTTGTCCAGTTCACCCGCCATTGATAGCGCCCGAGGGGGAAAGGACTTTTGGCGACATAACTGGCTTGGCCTTTCGGGACAATGGCGGTGAGGTAGGATTTCCAGAACCAAGTGGCTGAGTCAAAGCGCATGATCTGGAGTTCAACGGACGAGGGGGACGGCTGCATTCCGCCCGTGGGTAGCTCGAAGGTGAAGGCAGGCAGGAAGCTGGCAATATCTCCTCGGGGCAGACGTGGGTTGGTGTCGATCTCATTGACGATAGCGGTGAGACCTGGGGAAACTTCTGAGGCATTGGCGGCTTGGCGGGCGAGGCCGCCAGTAGCGCCTGAGATGGAACCAAACATGGCTTCTGCGTCCGTATCCGTGCCAACAAGAAGGGTATGGACATGGATGGGCAGCGTGGTGCTGCGTGCCTTGGCCAAGACGGTTGTTGAGGATTTACCGCCTGGAAATGGCTCAGGGTCATGGCCGGGGGCGTCACCGAGGACAAAGATATTGCGTTCCACAGGATCGGGGCGCCAGCCGCCGAGGACAGTGCCACTAACAGCTGCGTCTAGGGCAGAATAGACAGACTCTGGCCAGTCATTGCCTCCACTGGCACTTAGCCCATTAATGGCTGCTTTAGCTGCGGTACTGTTGGTGTTGGCGAATGAGGTGCGCACTTGGTATGTATAGTCGCTAGGGTCTCCATATGGAGACTGGGGATAGTCTTTGTAGTCCATCACAGCGATGCGGTAGTCTTTGAAGCGGTTCGTGATGTCGTCTATCAGGGTATTTACATTGGTTTTCACATTGGCGATGTCGTCTCCCATGCTTCCTGTGGAGTCGATGAGGAACACTAGATCCAGAGAGCCGGCAATCTTCACCGTGTGAGTCCAGCGATGGGGGCCTGAATAGTAGGATGTGGAACCTTGGAATGTGGTGATGGGGGCGGTGTAGAAGTCTCCGGACGTAGGTGGCCACGGGTCATTGATGGACATGGTCGTGCCATCGAAGCCCATAACCACGACCACATGTCCCCCGCCGTCATTGTTGTTGGCGTTGTAGGATGAGAGGGTCTTGTACCAGGCGATGCGAGCGATAACAGGGCGATCATTGTCTATCTCTCGCTGCAAAGACTCACTGCTAATTTGCCCATGAACACTGGTTTTCAGATTGGTCGCATAGTGCTCAATCACGGCGGACATGCCTCGGCGCAGAATGGTGACGGCTGCTGCTGGATTACCCACGCCATACTGATCCTTGGTATAGGCCGATGACACGGCATCGGTTGAAAGATGGTTGGGGAAATTATAGCCCGCAGTGGCCCAGTCGGCGATCATTTGCTGGGATGGGTGGGGGCCGACAGCGAGGTGAGTCATCACCATCAGGGAACACGCATTCCAACACCATTGGTTTTTCTGCTGTCCAATGAGCGGAACGGTTAACGTTGCGGCATTGAGGCCGCAGGGGCTGACGAACATACCAAATATGATCGAAAGAACGATATATCTCTTGCTTTGCATGGGTGTGTTTTGGTTTTGCGTTTCTCTTACTTACCGGGATCGGGCGCACTTATGGTTCGTCCGATTTTTTGAAGCTGGTCTTCCAGCGGCACCAGTTGGATGCCCTGGGGATTGATGGTATGATCCGACATGCCCACGAGTGAAGTGAGGTTTTTTGGCTCGGTCTTGATACTGAATAAAAATTCACTGGTGTGCGGAAGCAGGTAAATTTCGATGCTCGCGGCAGGCCATCGTTTCAAAACGGGCACTAGTAGCTTCGCCATATTTGAGCGGCCAAAAATGCCTCGCTTCCAGCGCTTCGTGCCAGTGTCGTAGTCCATGAAAAGCAGGCATCGCACGGCATCGCCTGAGGTGACAGGAAAGACGAAAGCGTGTGTGGAATTCGAAACCTCGGCAAGACTGGCCTTGGGGTTTTTGTTTGCCTCATCAGGATTAACGACGAAAAGCGGTAGCCCTGTGGAGACTTTGGCTGTTGCGAGCGGCGCGTCCGCAGAGAAGCCCAGCTTTTCTTCGACATGCCCCATCAACTTTATCGCTTCGACCAGAGCGACTTCAGCATCAGTAGTGGCCAGTTTCAGATCGTCTTCATTCGCGTGTAGCCAAGCTGTCATATTCCAAAGCACCATGAGGCCAGCAAACACAACAAGATGCCTTGTTTGGTTCGCAGAACTTTGCTGCCAACGACAACTATTATTGAACATTTGCATGTGATGCATGATTTCAGTTCACCCAAAAATGACAAGTGCAATTTTATCTCTTTGAATATGACTTACGTGTCATTGATAGAGTCATTTTTATCATAATCATGGTCGCTCCATAATATTTTAATCTCAACGGGGAAGCTGAGTGCGCTGCATTCAATGCAGCCAATCTCGCCGTGGATAGACCACAGCTTTTACGAGCACATTCTGCTACGATGTATTGAACAAGCACTCATGCACTTGACCCTTCCCCTCGCCTAGCCCATGAAGCAGGCCCGTCTTTCCTCTCAAACACCACCCATCCCCCACCTCTTCCTATGGCCAAAAAACCTGTCGTTCTCATCATCCGCGATGGCTGGGGCATCAACCCTGGCGGCAAGGCGCAAGCTGTGGCCAATGGCGATGCCACGTTGCTCGCGCAGACGCCCTTCCATGATGAACTCTATGCCCAGTATCCACGCAGCACGGTGAGCGCCAGCGGCGAGGACGTGGGCCTGCCCGAGGGACAGATGGGCAACAGCGAAGTGGGGCATCTGAACCTCGGCGCGGGGCGCATCGTTTACCAAGACCTCACCCGCATCAATAAGTGCATTCGCGATGGCGAGCTGGTCGCGCAGCCAGTGTTGCAGGAAGCCTTCGCCGCTGCCCGTGGCAAGCGTTTGCACTTCCTCGGCCTCATCAGCGATGGCGGTGTGCATAGCCACCAGGATCATCTCGCGGCGCTGTGCAATTCGGCGAAGGCGGCGGGCTGCGATGACTTGATGGTACACGCGATCACCGATGGCCGCGACACTTCACCGAAGGGCGGCGTGGCCTACGTGGCCAAGCTGGAGGCCGATCTGAAGCCCAGCGGTGCCGTTATCGCCACGGTCATTGGCCGCTACTACGCGATGGATCGCGACAAGCGCTGGGAGCGCAACAAGCTCGCCTGGGACGCCATCGTGCTCGGTCGCGGCGAGGCTCGCAGCGATACACCGAGCGCGGCCATCGCGGCGGCGTATCCGAGCGATCCACGCGGCGATGAGTTCATGCAGCCGATGATTTTTGCCTACGGCAACGAACAACGCATCCGTGACGGCGATGTAGTGTTGTGGTTTAATTTCCGCGCCGACCGCGCCCGCCAGCTCAGCGATGCTTTCTTGAAGCAGGGCTTCGACGGCTTCGACCGCGAGGTGACGCCGAAGGTCGGCTACTTCACCCTCACCGAGTACGACTCCACGTATGAGTGCCTCGGTGCGCGTATTGTTTTCAGCAGCACAAGCATGGACAACATTCTCGGCCAAGTCATCGCCAAGGCCGGGCTGAAACAACTGCGCGCCGCCGAGACGGAGAAGTACCCGCACGTCACCTTCTTCTTCAACGGCGGCGTCGAGAAGCCCAACGTGGGCGAGGATCGCTACCTCGCGATCAGCCCCAAGGAAGTGCCTACCTACGACAAGAAGCCGCAGATGAGCGCACCGGATTTGACCTTCGAGGTGCTGCGCCGCTTGGATCAATACGACGCCGTCATCATGAACTACGCCAACCCCGACATGGTCGGCCACACCGGCGTCGTGGAGGCAGGCATCCACGCCTGCGAGACCATCGACCTCGCCGTGCGCATGATCGTGGAGAAGGTGCTGGCGCTCGGTGGCAAGCTCTTCATCACCGCCGATCACGGCAACTGCGAACTCATGCGCAACCCCGACGGCAGCCCGCACACCGCGCACACCACAAATCTCGTCCATGGCATCTACGTCGCCGCCGACTCACCCAGCTACACCGTGAGGAACGGCATTCTCGCCGACATCGCGCCGACGCTGCTCGACATGCTCGGCGTGGCCCAGCCCACCGAAATGACAGGTAAGACGCTGCTCGTGAAAAAATAAGACCTCCCTTTTATGGCAAGCATCCACGGCACACTCTTCCGCGTCAGCACCTTCGGCGAATCCCACGGCGCGGGGGTGGGAGTCATCGTCGATGGCTGCCCGCCGCGCCTCGCTCTCACCGAGGCCGACCTTCAAGCCGAGCTGGATCGCCGTCGCCCAGGGCAGAGCAAGATCGTGACGCCGCGCCAGGAAGATGACCGCTGCGAGATTTTATCCGGCGTGGTCGATGGCCTCACCACCGGCACGCCTATCGCCGTGCTGGTACGCAACACCGACCAACGTGGCTCGGCCTACACGGAGATGGCTACGGCCTACCGCCCCAGCCACGCCGACTACACCTACGATGCCAAATACGGTATCCGCTCCGTCCACGGTGGCGGCCGCGCCTCCGCCCGCGAGACGATAGGCCGCGTCGCAGCCGGAGCCATCGCGAGGAAGCTGCTCCAGCAGCATCTGCCCGGCTACGAAGCCATCGCCTGGGTGAAGAGCATCCATACTTTAAATGCCACCGTAGATCCCACGACCGTGACCGCCGAGCAGGTGGAGAGCAACATCGTGCGCACCGCCGATGCTGCGATGGTGGAGCCGATGATCGAACTCATTACCCAAGTGCGCAGCGAGGGCAACTCGGTGGGCGGCGTCATCGAATGCGTGGTGCGCGGCGTGCCGCCCGGCCTAGGCGAGCCGGTCTTCGACAAGCTGGAGGCCGAGCTGGCCAAGGCGATGCTCTCACTGCCCGCGACAAAAGGTTTTGAGATAGGCAGCGGCTTCGCAGGCACGCTGATGACAGGAGCGGAGCATAACGACGAATTTTATATGGATGGTCAAACCGTGCGCACGCGGACAAATCGCAGCGGCGGTATCCAGGGCGGCATCTCGAATGGCGAAGCCATCGTCTTCCGCGTCGCCTTCAAGCCCACCGCCACCATCCTGCAATCGCAAAAGACCGTCACCAACGATGGCCAGGACACCACGCTGGCTGCCCGCGGTCGCCACGATGCCTGCGTGTTGCCCCGCGCCGTACCGATGGTGGAGGCGATGGTGCATCTTGTGCTGGCCGACCACTGGCTCCGGCAGCAGGCGCAGCAGGCTCGTGGGTGAGCCTGTCGGAGGACTCGGCGACAAAATGGTTTGGCCTAGTTCAATCCAAGCAAAAATTAATCTCAAAGATAAAAATATTCTCAATTATTGATTGATATTTGGGAAGAATTGAATACTATGGCGCTGTGTTTTACCGTCGAGGCCTTCATTATCTTATCATAAATATAGAAAAACCTTGAAGTTACCTGTGCGTATGTTAATTTTCGTCCGGTTACCTTTGTCTTTTTCAAAAAATCAACGCTCCCCACTATGTCAGCATCCACAACCAAATCTATCCCTCGTGACCATGGAAAACTGGCAGATTTTATTCTGTTCAGTCAGCGCGAGTTCCTGCTGAATTTGTCCAGAGATCTGAGCAAAGATAATATCTCCTTCGCTCAGTTTTTCCTGCTCAGCTACCTCGCTACCTCGAAGGATCTGACCATGACCGACATTGCTCGCAAGATGGGGCACTCCACCGCTGCCGCGACGGGGCTCGTAGATCGTCTGGAAAAGCTTGGTTACATGGAGCGCACGCACGCCATTGATGACCGTCGTAAAGTGCTTGTCCGTGTGACTTCCAAGGGTCTCGACCTCGTGAGCCGGATGCGTGATGAATTGCAGAGCCGCATCGCTGATGCCATGCAGGAAACGCAGACCCAGGACGCCTCCAGCTTCATGACCGCTTATCGTAAGCTGGACGAAGCCGTGGCTTAATATCTAGCTACCTTAACACTTCAGAAGTCCGGCTTGGTCAGCGTTGAGGCCTCGCCGGACTTTTTATTTTATCTGGGCTCCTATTCCACCTGCATGACCTTCCCAGCCCTAGCAAGCCAGCCGCAGTTTCTCAGTCGATTTGTTCTTCGCGTTCCCGGTATTGATGTGGATGGCGAGCGCAACGAAGTTCTCGCTCGCTTGCGTCCTCAGCATCTCGCGGCTGTCCAGGAGTTAGGGTTTACGGAAGCCCAGTTTTGCGAGGCGGAGCAAGTGCATGGTGCAGGCATCGCCGTCGTAGAGTCGGCCCCCACCGGCATCGCGTTGGGCGTTGATGGGCTGGTGTGTGCCCTGCCAAATCTGGTGCTGGGCATTTATGTGGCCGACTGCTGCGCGGTGTATTTGGTGGATCCGGTGACGCATGCGTTTGGCCTCGTCCACGCTGGCAAAAAAGGGGCCGAACTCGGCATCGTGCCGCAGGCGATCACCTTGCTCGCAGAGCGCTTTGGCGCACGCGTGCAGGACATCATCGTGCAGCTCAGTCCGTGCATTCGCCCGCCTGACTATGAGGTGGACTTCGCCGCGCAGGTGAGGGCTCAGTGTCTCGCCGCTGGCATTGCGCCGCAGCATTTGCACGACTGTGGCCTCAGCACTGCCACCGACCTGTCACGTTTCTACTCCTACCGCATCGAAAAAGGCCGCACAGGCAGAATGCTCGCGCTGCTGGGCCGTGCTGGCGATGCTTGTTGAATCCGAGGCATCAGCCCGCTATCGCTGCACCCCCGACATGCCCGCAACGCCTCAAATCATTCGCCTTCCCGCCCCTGCCAAGATCAACCTGTGGCTGCGCGTTCTCGGCAAGCGCGATGATGGTTTCCATGCGGTCGAGACGCGCATGTGTCCCCTCTCCATCGCCGACTTCATCGAACTGGAGCGCCTCGCCGAAGCGACGCCTGGGGTGGATTGTCAGTGCTCTGACGCCACGCTGCCTACCGATGACTCCAACCTCGCCGTGCGCGCTCTGCGCCTTTTCGAGGAGCACACCGCGACACATTCGGCTTGGCGTCTGAGCATCGAGAAATACATCCCCCACGGGGCTGGCCTGGGCGGCGGCAGCAGCGATGCGGCCTCTACACTGCTCGCGGCGAACTACCTTCTGGGCCAGCCGTTGAATCTTGAGCAACTCTCCAGCATCGCGGCCAGCATCGGCTCGGACGTGCCCTTTTTCCTGCACGACTGCACCTGCGATGCGAGTGGGCGCGGCGAGGCCATCACTCCGGTCGAGTTCCCTTGGTCGCTCCACGTTGTGCTCATCAAGCCGCCGTTCGGCATCCCCACGCCCTGGGCTTACCAGCGATGGGCGGCCTCGCAGCCGCTCATAGGTGTGCTCTCTGCGCCGCAGCTTTGCCCTTGGGGGGCGATGGTCAATGACTTAGAGCGACCTGTGTTTGAAAAGTATCTGCTCCTGCCCACGCTAAAAACCTGGCTTCTGGAGCAACCGGAAACCCATGCGGCGCTCATGTCGGGCTCCGGCTCGACGATGTTCGCCATTGCCCACGGAGCCAGTGAAGCCGTAGCACTCGCCGAGCGTGCCCAGGACTTCTGCGGCGAGACGACTTGGGTAAAGGTGGCGCGGGTTGGGGCCTAGCCATTAGCACCTACACCCGCAGGAAAATCTTCCGCCGATACATCCACAGCAAAATAAGCCAAAGGATGAGCAGCACGGCGGCACCGTGCAGGGAGGCTTCAAAGGGCATCCCGAGCACGCGGAAGGGAGCCTTGCCCAAGTGCGCGTGCAGCGCCTCGCCGATGAAGTCCTGGATGGTATGGGCAAAGACATACATGGCGATGCTGTTCATGCCGATGACGACCAAAGGGAAAGCCCAGCGCTGCTTGCCTGCTACGTCGATGATACCATAAAAGGCAGCAATGAAGGCGCAGCAGAGTCCCCCGCTGAGCAGCACCCAGGCGGGAGTCCAAATCTTCTTCACCACGGGGCAGATACCCGTCCAGTGGAGCGCTAGGCCAAGCAACACGCCCGCCAGCGCGGCTTTGAGCAACCGCTTCACCATCGCCCCAGACGGCGGATTATCCTTTAGCCACTGCCCGACGATGAGCCCCAGCAGCATCGTCGCCAGCGTAGGTATGAAGCTGAGCGTCGAGTAGCCGCCCATGCTGCCCAGGAAGGGCTTGCTGCGCGGGAAGAGATTGAGGAACCAGGTATCAAAAGCCCATGCTGGGTTGGTATTGAGGTTCCAGTGCGCTGCGAACCCGCTCAAGCTGTTCGACCAGCCCTTCGGTGCGACCGCCACGAAGTCTGCCCCAGGCAGCGGGTACAGGGCAAACCAAGCCCAGTAGCCCAGTAAAATCGCAGCGAAGGTGGCCCAACGAATTCGCGTGGTGGCAAACCCCAGCGCGAAGAGAAACGGATAACCCAGGCCAATCTGCGACAACGTGTCTTCAAAAGTCCAGTAGGTCTGCTCGCGCCCTATCGTGCGCAGAAAGACCCCGAGTAAAGCAAGCAGCAACGAGCGCCACAGCGCGTGCCGCCAGAGAGCCCCGCGCGAGGCTCCTCGCCCGGCACGACTGGCCAAGGAAAACGGCAGCGCCACGCCGACCATGAAGCTGAAGGACGGCTGAATCATGTCGTGCAACGAACAGCCCGTCCACGCTACATGCGTCGTATTGAACCGCACCACCGACCAGAAATCACTGCCTGGAAAGGACTTCACAATCTCCATCAAGTGCAGCACCTCGGCAGCCATGAGGAACATGACAAAACCCCGATAAGCATCCAGCGAGACAAGTCGCTGCGCAGTGGGGACGATGGGAGCGGTCGTTGGCGTACTCATACAAATGGGAAAACCGATTCCACCAGAACAGGCTGGGCGCGTCAATCATCACGATCAAACAAGCACGGCTCGACATAAAAAAGCACGCGCCCAAGAGCGATGAACTCCGGGGCGCGTGCCGCGAGATTTTGCAGAATCCGAAGTGCTAGGGCTTCGGCTTGGTGATCATGTCGAAGCTATCGGTGCGGAAGGGCGTGAGGGGCAGGCCTTCGGCGCTGATGACGTTGCACACAGGATTGTCTGCCCAAGCGTAACGCACGGCGATGGGCTTGGCGACGGTCTTGGCGCTGACTTCGATGGCGTCGGCACCGACGAACTTCGCGTCTGCCCAGACCCACTTTTTATCTTCACCGCAGATGGCGAAGCCCTTCAGGTCGTTGACATCCAAGGTGCGCAATTTGGCGGAGCCAAAGGTGTCGATGCTGACGACGGCTTTGTTGCCCGTGATGGCCACCGATTTATACTCGGGGCTGCGGTAGATCATCGTCATGCCGTAGTCCTTCACCAGTGCCCAGCGGGCGAGGCGCTCGGCTACATCGCGTTTGTTTTTGGGGTGAATGTCGGAGGCTTCACCGAGGTCGATGATGACCGCTTGACCGCCATTTTTGACTGCGGTGATGGTCTTGGTCTGGCTCTCGCGCAGCTCGGCCCAACTGCTATCGCCAGGCTGCGGCTGCTCGGCCATGAAGTCGGCTAGCTGCACCCAGTAGAAAGGGAAATCGCCTTGGCCCCACAGTTCGCGCCAGTGGGTGATCATCAGCGGGAAGAGGTCGGCATATTCATACGCGCGGCCAGCATTGGTTTCGCCCTGATACCAGATCGCGCCCTTGATGCCGTAGCCGATGGTGGGCAGCAGCACGCCATTGAAGATATTGCCGGGGCGGGCGTTGCCATTGAGATAACCTTGCGGCCCTTGGGGTGCGCGAGGAGCGGGTTGTTTGGCTTTCTGAGCGGCCTCGGCTTGCACCTTCCAGGCCGCGAGCGCTTGGTCGTAGTCCGCCTTAGCAGCGGGCGAGGTGAGGTTCGCCTCAGTCTGTACGGTGCGTTCCATTAGTGGTTTGAAGCGTTTGTCTTGCTCCAACACATCGCGCCGCACCCAGGCCTCGGCAGCGCTGCCGCCCCAGGCATTATTGATCAAGCCCACAGGCACGCCGAGCATTTCATGGAGTAGGCGACCGTAGAAGAAACCGACGGCGGAGAAGCCGCCGACATTCTGGGGCGAGCATTGCGCCCAGGCACCTTTGAAGTCTTGCTGCGGCTCCTGCGTGCCGACTTGGGGCACACTGATGAGATGTATCTGCGGGTACTTGGCCGTCGCGATTTCGAGATCGCCATCCCAGCAACTGCCGACATTCCATTGCATGTTGGACTGGCCGGAGCAGATCCAGACTTCACCGACGAGGATGTCGGTTAGCTCGCGGGTGCTGCTGCCTTTGATCGTCATGGTCTGCGGCTTGGCATTGGCAGGCATGGCATCTAGCTTCACCGTCCACTTGCCCGAGGCATCGGCCTTGGCGCTCTTGGTTTGCCCAGCGAAGGCAACGCTGATGGCGGTGCCCGGCGTATCCCAACCCCAGATGGGATCGGCCTGCTTTTGCTGGAGAACCATGTGATCGCCAATGATGGCGGGGAGTTTCAATTCAGCCTGAGCTGCCGCAAAGGGCAGTAGGGCGAGGAGGAGGAGCGTGGGCTTCATGTTCGTGTTGTGGTGGGATAAAAAAGGGGCTTGGGGTTACGCAGCAGGGGAGGGGATCATTGCGGGGGAGAAAGAGAATTGGGAATTAAGAAGGGTGAAGTGGTGATGATCACAGTTCGCTTTCTGGCTTTCTGCATTCCTAATTCTAAATTCCTCATTATTCATTCCCTCCATGCCCTTCTCCATTACCGCCATCCGCCTTCATGTGCTGCCCATGCGCACACGTTTTCCCTTCAAGTATGGCATCGCCAGCATGTCGGCGTTGCCGCATTTGTTGATGCAGGTCGATCTGGTGGTGGATGGGCGCGAGGTGCGGGGAACGGCCTGCGAGGGGCTGCCACCAAAGTGGTTTACCAAGGATCCCACGACGCTGTTTGAGACAGACCTTGCGGCGATGCTGGCGGTCATACAGAACAGTGTGCGTGTGGCGAAGAACGCTGCCGAGCGGCCTGTGCTGTTTCGCGATTTCTGGCGTGCCTTGTACGATGAGCAGCACTTGTGGGCGAGCCATACTAGCACACCGCCGTTACTGACAAATCTGGGCGTGAGCCTCATCGAGCGCGCGGTGCTCGATGCGCTGTGCCGGGCTGCTGCTCTGCCCTTGCACATCCTGCTGCGTCGCAACCTCCTCGGCCTCGATCTCGGTAGCGTGCGACCCGTTTTAAAGGGCATTGCACCGGCTGACTTCATCGCTGCGCAGCCGCTGCCACGCCTGCACTTGCGCCATACCGTGGGCCTTGGCGATCCTCTACGCGCCTGCGATATTCCACAGGATGAGCAGATACACGATGGACTGCCGCACGCGCTCGATGAGAGCATCCGCGCCTATGGCCTGCGGTATTTTAAGCTCAAGTTTTGCGGGCAGATTGCGGTCGATTTACCACGTATGCGTGCCATCACGGCGGTGCTGACGGAGCACTGCACGGGGCCGTTTTACTGCACCTTCGATGGCAATGAGCAGTTCCATGACATGGCTTCCTTCCGCGCTTTTTATGAGGAGCTATGCGCTGAGCCTGCGCTCGCGCCATTCTTCGCCAGCCTGCTGCTGGTGGAGCAGCCGTTGCATCGAGCCCATGCTCTAGATGACAGTGTGGGCTCAGCGCTTGCGGCGTGGCGCGATGCTCCGACGATGATTATTGATGAATCCGATGGCTCGCTCGATGACTTGCCGCGAGCCCTCGCCCTGGGCTACTCCGGCACCAGCCACAAGAACTGCAAGGGCATCGTCAAGGGCCTAGCCAATGCCGCGCTGCTGTATCAGCAGCGCCAACAGCAGCCTGGGAAACTCTATGCGCTCAGTGGTGAAGACCTCGCTAGCGTGGGGCCCGTGGCCATGCTGCAAGACCTCGCGATGGTGGCGCTGCTCGGTATTTCGCATGTGGAGCGCAATGGCCACCACTACTTCCGTGGGCTCAGCAGTTGGCCTGAAAAGGTGCAACGCGGCATGTTGCTCATGCACGATGATCTCTACGAGGCGCGGCCCAATGCAGGCGCGGCAGCCTATCCCAGCTTGCGAGTTCACGAGGGGCAGATCGAGATCGGCAGCGTGAATGAGGCACCTTTCGGCTGCGCTGTGCCGCTGGAGTTGGCTGAGTTTGAGCCACTGAATGAGTGGATCAAGGGAGGCGGCATGGGACTGCTGTGAGGGCTCACGCTCTCGCCATCGTCCAGGGCATGCTTTCCACGCGACGCACGCTGGCTTCGCTCTTGTAAGCCGCGAGCAGCAGCAGGGCGAAGCCAAGGTCGCTGATCAGGGCTTTGACCATGAAGACCCAGGCTGGGGGCTGATACGCTGGATCACCCGTGGTCACGGCTTGCAGCCAGCCGGCGAATGTTTTGGCATAAATCGGGCTCATGTCCCAGGCCTGGGTGCTGGTGATGAGGTAGAAGGCGAAGGAGCAGAGGGCGGTGCCCAGCACGGCCTGGATGCCGCTGACTCGGTCGCGCAGCAGACCACCCGCGAGGGCGGCGAGGGCGTAGCAAACATAGACGAGACTCATCTCGGCGATGTGCGTGCTCTGCATCCCCATGTCGGTCGCGAGCAGCAGCACAGGCCAGACCCACCACGCAATCTGGCGTGGCATAATGATGCTACCCGCGAAGGCGAGTGCCATGAAGGGCGCGAAGTTCGGCAGCACGTCGGTGACGCCGAACTTGAGCTTGGCGACACGCCACGCGAGGGCGGCGAGGACAAGTAGAGCAGGGAGCCAAAGGGAGGAACGCGGTGTGGAGGAAGCCATGCGAGTAGAAAGGCGACGGCACGCAACCGCGCAAGCAGGAAAGCGAGCGAAGAGGAACGCTCGCCGCCTATCCTTTACCATCCCGCCACGACTTCAAAGGCATACCCGCGCAGGTACTCAGTCTCGGGGATGCCGATGAGGATGGGGTGATCGGGGCGCTGGCGGTAGGTGGTGACGAGGCGTAGGGCACGCTTCGCATCCACCGCCGCATCGGCGATGCTGCCATAGAACTCGCCCGTGCTGACGTGGTGCGAGCAACTGAAGGTGGCGAGGATGCCGCCGGGTTGCAGCATTTTCAGGGCACGCAGATGGATTTCTTTGTAGCCGCGCAACGCGTCTTTGACCGACTGCTTCGTCCTGGTGAACGAGGGGGGATCGAGGACGATGAGGCCATACTCGTCGCCGCGTGCTTCGCTTTGTTTCAGCACATCAAAGGCGTTGTCGGTGATGAATTTCATCGTCAGGCCCGAGGCCGTGGCGTTCTGCGCTGCCAGGGCGATGGCTCCATCGCTGGCATCGACGGCGGTGACTTCGCTAGCTCCAGCGAGGGCGCAGGCCTGGGCGAAACCCGCTTGGTTGCAGAAGCAATCGAGCACCTTGCGCCCTTTCGCCAGGGTGCCTACGTGCTGGTAGTTGTCGAGCTGGTCGAGGTAGAGGCCCGTCTTCTGGCCTTCCCACACATCGACTTGGAAGGTCATGCCCGCGTGTTTCATTTCAAAGGGAGCGGGCTGCTCGCCGTGCAGCATTTTCTTCTCTACTTCCATGCCCTCGGCCTTGCGCACCGAGGCATCATTGCGCGCGGTGATGCTGGTGGGGTTGAGCAGGTTAATGAGTGCCTGCACGATCAGCTCCTCGCGCATCGACATGGCCAGCGTCAGCGTTTGCAACACGAGATGGTCGCCGTAGCGATCAACGATGAGGCCGGGCAGTCCATCGGCTTCGCTCCAGACGAGGCGGCACAGGGATAAGTCCAGGCCTAGGGCTTTGCGGTGGTTGATCGCACGCTCGATGCGGCGCTGGAAGAAATCGGCATCCAAGTCCTGCCGACGAAACGAGAAGCGCCGGGCGACAATCTGTGACTTGGGGTTGTAGATGGCGCTGCCCAGGGGCTTGCCCCGCACATCGGCGAGCTGCACGACATCGCCAGGCTGGGGGTCGCCTTTGCGCGACTGCACGTCGAGGCTATAGGCCCATTCATGGCCATGGAATAATCGGGAGCGGGGCTGGATGACAAGTAGGGACATGAGCCCACAGTGAAGAGGAAAACCGAATACCGAAATCCGAATTCCCATTTTTAACCTGGGCCGAGGCATCGCGGCTGGGCGTTCGGTCGGCGTTAGGATGCGAAAGGCTCTACCACGGATGAACACGGAGGGTCACCAATGGGGAATCCTATTCGTGACCATCCGTGGTCGCTCGGGAATGCCCTATATAGAGACCAATACATTCCGCTACGACATCACCGCAATACCTTGAGCCCCATGGTCACTCGATCTCTCCATCGGTGCAGACGAGGTCAAGTTGCCACCAGAGGCATCAAGGGAGCGCATTCGGAATTCGATCCGCGAGAAGGCTTCTTCGGTGAATTCGACACGCTTCACGGTGCAACCCAGCACGCGGCCCAAGGCCTCGGCTTCGACTTGGTAGATGACGGGGTAACGCCTCGCGATTTCGACGATCGGGCTGTGATACTCCACGAGGCCAAGGCCTTTGTGCGGGTCGAATTCACAGTGTGACATGCAGCCTTCAATCGTGCGCAACCGAGCCAGTGACTGGGCTCGCTCGAGTAAATTGCGGCCACTGAGGAACACTTGATACCGCGCGATGCGTTTCGAGAAATGCTGGCGTAGCAGTGGCTCGATAGAGGTCGCTCCATACACGGACTCCGTGGCCTCCAGGATGTCGATGGCGATGTCGCTGCCGCATCGCGGGAAAATATGGCCGAGCTTGTGCGTCAGGCGATACACCTTCTCGGGACGCCCGCCCATGCCATTGCTGCGTCGCTCCGTGTCCAGGTAGCCATGTTTTTCCAGGAAGACACAGTGCTGCTTGGTGCCCATGTAGCTCATGCCCAGAGCCGCAGAGAGTTCATTGACGGCCATGCCGGATTGCTTTTTCAGCAGCAGGATGATCTCCATGACCGGCTGGCGTGCGATGTCTTTGAGGATGTTGGTGAAGAGGGAGGACATGAAAAATAGGGGCACGCAAAACGCACCGGGAGGAGCGTCATACCCAGCGGGTGAACTCTTACCGAAGCCAGAGTCATGCAGGCTGCTATGAGTGGGGTAGTAGTCATCAGCGCGTGAAAATTGCTCAAAGTCATAGGTCATGCCCGGAGGTCATGGGCTGGGCATGACTCAATTTTGTTCGTCGAGGCCTAGCGTGAGTGTTACACACCGCGCACTCCATGCCTCCTCTCTCTGATGAACCCAGGCCCCAGGCCACCGACTCAGCGCCGTTCACACCCGATGCGTTCAGCGAGCGCTTCGTCCTGGTCAATCTTGGTGCCGTGTTGATGGCGTTTTTTTCCTCGTGCCATTGTTGTGGATATGCCCCCACATGGTGAAGATTCAGCAGACCGAGCGTGTGGTGTGGCTCGTCGCGGTGGGCATCATCCACACGCTGTGGAATTCTCTGGGGATGCGCTCGGTGTTGCTTCGATTGAGCCCTGAGCCCTCGGATGAGCTGCGCCCCTTTTCTCTATGGCAGCAGAGGCTGTTTTTTACCGGGCAGTTCCTGCTGGCTTTTGCGTGCAAATGGCTGGCGCTGGACTGGAATCCCTTGGGCGTCCTCTTCTGGTTCTGGCTACCCGTCGCCACGTATGCGGTGCTGCTCCCCCGTCGGTTCATCACATCGGTGCTTATCGCCCTCGTCTCCATAGTCATCAATACGGCCCAGGAATATGCTCGCCATGGCAGCCACTCGGCCATGCTCCTCGGTCTGGCTCATTTCACCGGTGCCTTCTAACTCATGGGGTGCGCCATCGTCACGAAATACGCACTGGGGCAACGCTGGAAGTTAGGGCGCATGACGCTGCAATTGCAGCAATCCAACGCACAGCTTTTGCAGCAGTCCGAGACCACCGCCGCGCTCGCTGCCGCGCAGGAGCGCAATACCATGTCGCGCGACGAGATTCATGATACCGTGGGCCATGGCCTCACCGTCGTCGGTGCCCAGTTGGATTCAGCCGTGGCGCAGTTGAATGCCGTAGCGGCGCAGTTGCCCGCAGCCGCAGGCGGTGCGCTGGATGCCTTGGCCAAGGCTCGTCGGGCGAACCAAGAAGGGCTCGTCGAGATCCGTCGCTCGGTGTCTGCCATGCGTGCCACACCGCTGGATGGCCGCAGCCTTTTGGAGGGAATCCAAGCCCTGGTCGAAGCCACCCAGCACCCTGATTTGCAAATGACGCTGGAGCAAACGGGAACCCCGCGCCCCCTGCCCGCCCTCGTGGAACTCACCCTCTACCGCTGCGCCCAGGAGGGGCTCACCAATGCCTGCCGCCATGCCAAAGCTTCTGCCGTCCATCTGCACCTCGACTTCGACTCGGCCAGCCATGCCACCCTCGTCGTCAGCGACAATGGCACCGGCTTTGCCCCCGACGTGAGCGGTGGTGGTATCGGGCTAAAAGGTTTGCGCGAGCGCGCGATCTTGCTGAACGGTGCTTTCACCCTCGGCACTTCCCCCACGGGGGGAACTTTCGTGCAAATGGTTCTGCCTTCCTGCCCCAACAATGACGCGCTCCGTTTTACTCGCCTCGCACCTCGTAGCGCTTTGCCGTCGCCCCGCCTCTGCATTTCATTGCTGCACGTTCTGCGAATATCGCCACACTACGCGCCCCATTCACTCTAGCCTTTCTCCCGAAACCGATGTCCATGAGCAGTGCCAAGCCCGATGCCCCCCTCCCCGCCTCATCGGGGGCGACGGCTCATGCGACCTCTTTTTCCTGGCTGCGTCGGCTGCTCGGGCAGCCGGTGCTGAGCAGCGCCGAGGCGACAACGGCGAATAGTATCCTGCCGGTGCTGATTGAGGTGTTCGCGGGCTTTAGCAAGCTGGATGGCGACATCGCGGAGGAGGAGATCGACTCCTCGCTGGGCTACCTGCGCTACGACTACCCGGATGCGATCTACTCGGAACTGCGGCGGCAGTACTTCGAGGCGTTGCAGAAGTCGCAGGATCTCAGCACCCGAGCGAAGGAACTGAGCCGCACGTTGTCGATGGAGCAGAAAATCCTGCTCGGGGTGCAGCTCTATCTGCTCATCTCGCGGGCCTCGTCGAACCGGCGGCAGATGGTGGAGTTTTACCTGTTCATGACGAACCTGGGCATCGCCGCCCAGGCCATCGACATCGTGTATCAGTTGAATTCTGGCGACCGGCCCGCCGACGATGATTTTGGCCAGAAGGGCGCACAGCCGCTGGAGACGCTGCGCATCGGCTCGAACCAGCCCTGCGATGTGCTGCTGCGCTCGCTGTCGCATGATTGCATGGTCACGGCCTACCGTTACCAGAACCTCATTCTGCTGAAAAACACGGGCAGTGTGCCCATCCTGGTGCGCAGCCGTCGGCAGCCGCCGGGCGACTTCTCGCGGCTCTACTCGGGCGAGCGCGTGGTGCTGGAAGATGTGTCGCTGGACTACAACGACCTCGTCTCCTACTTCAACGCCAAGAAGACACTCACCGGCACGCAGCTCTACCTCACGCTCACCGAGGAAGGCGATGCCGAGATCGCGCAGCAGCGCTCGCGCGGCACGAACCTGCGCATCAGCTTCGGCCTGGGCGTTACTATCGAAGCCCTGCGTGCCACGAATGCCACGGTGAATGGCCAGCCTTTGCGCGAAGGCACCACGATTGAGGCGAGCATCGAGGACGCCATCATCGCCAAGGGCGAAGTCGAGATCAGCCTCGCCGATCTGCGTCGCCGTGCGCGGGAGTTTGGCGGGCAGTTCCGCCTAGAAGGCAGCCGCAATACTTATCTCGTCTCCAACAACCCTGACTTACTGGAAGAAGGCGACATCCTGCTCTCTGCCGATACCGAGGGCGAAATCCTGCTGCGCATCGAGTGCAACTACGCGCAGAAAACCGGCGAGCTGGAGGTGCTGCGCAGCACGCGGCCCGTCACCGTGGGGCTGTATCCGGTGCGGGATCGCATCGTGCTCAACGACGGCGACACGATCACCCTCGGCGAGGGGCAGTTCCTGCGCTGCCACTTCGCGGATCGCATCATCGAAGAGGAGCGCAACGTCATCCGCCACATTGAGGTGCGCGAGCTGACGCATCGTTTCGACAACCGCGACACCGCGCTGGATGGCATCTCGCTGAGCGCCCGACGCGGCGAGATGATCTGCGTGATGGGGCCGAGTGGCTGCGGCAAAAGTACCCTGCTGCGCGTGCTCGGTGGCCAGCTCCGGCCCAAGGCGGGCGACGTGCAGATGAACGGTCTGCCGCTCTACTCGCACCTGGAGAACATCACGCCCTACATCGCTTACATCCCGCAGGAGGACGCCTTCGATCCGCTGCTGACGGTGAAGGAAAATCTCGACTGCTCGGTGGCCATGCGCTGCCCGCACATCAATGTGGAAGACCGCCGTCGGCGCGTGGATGCCAAGCTTTCGGAACTCGGCCTCTCCGAGCTACGCCATCGTCTCGCAGGCACGCCGCAGCAGAAATTTCTCAGCGGTGGCGAGCGCAAGCGCCTCAACGCCGGGCTCGACATGATCGGCATCTCCGACATCTACCTATTCGATGAGCCCACCTCGGGCCTGTCTTCCAAAGACAGCGAGCACGTCCTCGAAATCATCCGCAGCCTCGCCAGCAACAAGATCGTCTTCGCCAGCATCCATCAGCCCAGCATGAGGCTGTTGCAGATGTTTGATAAAGCCCTGCTGCTCGATAAAGGCGGCAAGCTGGCCTTCTTCGGCACGCCGCAGGGGATGCTCGAATACTTCTGGCGCGTCTATAATGAAGAGACTGGGCAGGCCGCCGCGAGCACCACGCCACCGACCAGTCTCACGCCAGACTTTGTTTTCGACGTGTTGGAGACACCGCTGCGCGACATTAGCGGCGATGTCATTCTGGAACAAAGCGCCGAGGGCCATCTGGTGCCTGCGCGGCGCTTCCCGCCGAACTTCTGGCGCGATAACTACCAGACCCATCGCATCATGGAATCCGTCTCCCAGGCGGATAAAGGCAAGCCCGGCACTCACACCAGCCTGCGTGCTCGCGAGGATTCCCGCCAGGAGATGACGGCCCAGCAGCGCAAGGTGCCCATGCCGCAAAAGCTGAACATGCGCGAGGAGGCGATCCTCTTCACCACGCTGCTGAAGCGCGCCTTCATCAGCAAGCTGCGCAACCGTGCGAACTTGCTCACCACGGTGCTGGAAGCTCCCATGCTCGCCTTCCTCATCAGCATGGTGCTGCGCTACTCAGACGACGGTAAATACACCTTCGCCAGCGCCTTCCACATCCCGACGTATCTCTTCATGACGCTGGTCGTGGCGATGTTCCTCGGCCTGACCAACAGCGCCGACGAGATCATCCGTGACCGCGCCATGCTCAACCGCGAGCGCAATCACAACCTGCGCACCTTGTATTACCTGGTCGGCAAGATCATCGCGCTCGCTTCCTTTGCCCTGTTGCAGTGCATTATCTACCTGCTCATCGGCAACTACGTGCTGGAGATACGCGAGATGTTCCTCATCCACCTCACTTGGATGTTCATCACCGCGCTCACGGGCGCGTGTTTGGGCATGTTGATCTCCAGCCTCGTGAGCGATAGTCGCACTGCGCTGAACATCATCCCGTTGCTGCTCATCCCGCAGATCATCCTCGGGGGTGCGTTGATCAAGTACGAGGAGATGAACCGCAATCTCGACTTCGTGTACAGCCTGCGGCACTACATCACCCCCAGCGATGACCCCAACGCCGACTCGCCGAGCAAGCTGAAGGTGCCGCTGATTTGCCACTTCATGCCGCTGCGCTGGAGCTACGAGGCCATGCTCATCTCGCAGGCCAAACTAAACCCGCTGACCCATAGCCAGGACATGCTGGAGCGCCGCATCCAGCAACTCGTCGAAGTGCCCGGCGAACTCAACGAAGCCGAGCGGCACAGTCTCGACATCGCCAAGCAAGCCCTCGCCGTCGTCTCGGGATTGCAATCGAAAGACCCCGACGACGTGTCGAAACACCTCGACACCCTGCGCGGTGAATCTTTCGCCAACACGCTCACGCAGACCACCATCGACTTCTACCAGCGCGAGCGAAAAGGCACCAGCGCCGAGCAGCTTTTTGTGAATAAGAAAGTCCTCGACCTCGTGACCAAAGCCGAGATGGAGCGAGAGGATTACCGCCGCAAACTGAGTCCCAACGTCTTCTTTGGCACGGTGAAGACCTACCCGATTTATTGGTGGTCAGAGGAAAAAGGCTGGCACTGGGAGGAGGCGAAAATCAATACCATCACGCTCAATGGAGGCGTCATTTTAGGGCTGCTTGCGCTGATCATCATCGGCGTGGCTGTATCCCTGCGGCGGCAGTTGACGCGTGTTTAGTATTGGCGGGATGTGGGGCACATTTGCTGCTGATTAACTACGTAAACCTTCAAATCATATCCGCATACGTTAAAAATCAGGTCATTCATGAGAAAATTCGCGAATTTCACAAAGAAGTATTTTCCAACAGTAACGAATCACATAATATCCAGCACTAATTAGACTCGTCGCTGAAACTCCCTCTCGCTCTAGCCGTGGATACTATTTCGCCAGCACCCTCCTCTCCGCACCGCGCCCCTGGTAGTCGAGTGATCCCCAATCCCTTCTTTGCCGACGTTTGCACGACCCCTTTTGAGGTGGTTGCGAGCCAGACGGTTTCGGCCCTGCACGAGGAGGTCGTGCGGCAAGTCGCCAGCGCGGTGGAAGACCTTGGCGAACGCGATGCCGGAGCCCATACGGGCAAGCCCTTGCTGCTGCTCACCGCTCCGCGTGCGGGGTATGGTAAAACCCACGTTCTGGGTCGCGTCGCGGCAGTGGCTGATACCCAAGCACTGGCCATGCCGCTTATTTTTCGCTCGGATGCCGAGGTTTCCTGGTCTGCCGCTAGCCTCGAAGCCATGGACGTTCTCCGCCGCCTGCCAGGTCGTACACCGGGCTGGTCGAGGCTGCGCGAGGTTTGCGCGGGAGTGCTCGCCGGCTTCATGCAAAAGCTCATCCAAGGGGGGCGTCTGCCCTGTGCGAATCCCGAGCAGGCGATCCGCGTGCTCGGCGGCGACCCCACGGAACTGTTTCGCGAGAGCAGCACCGCGAGGCTCATCGGCGACTGGCTGCGGCGGCACTTTGGCCAACTGCGCAAGCCACTCTCCCTGGCCGCTAGCGAGCTGCCCGGCGCAGGCGTTATGGAAAGTTGGGTGGACGCCCTATTTGCCTATGCGAACCACGGCACGCAAGCCACGGCAGACACCGTCGTCGGCCTAGCCACGGGCTCGCGTGCGGCCTTCCAGCTATGGCTGCGACTCGTCACGACTTGGCGTCCTGTAGTGCTGATGGTGGATCACCTGGATGGCTTTTACCGCCACGAACAGGCAGGGCTGCGTATTGCCACGATCCTGCTCGACCTCGCCGATATTGATGGCGTCCATGTCGTGCTCAGTCTCAACCAAGACGTGTGGCAGGCGACCTTTGCCCACCATTTACCCAGTGCTGTGGAGGATCGCCTCACGGCCTCGCAGTTCCTCCTGCGCGGACTCACGGCTGAGGATGCGAGCGATCTCATACGGCTGCGGTTAAAAGCGGCTGGTTGCGAGCACGAGGCGGTTCATTTCCTCGCCTTCATGGATGTGCCACGGCATTTCCAGGGCCGTCCTTTGGGCTCGGTCTCTGCGCGTGCCTTTCTTCGCCACGCAGCGCAGCAATGGGCCATTTATCAGCGCACGGATGCAGGCCAACAGACACAAGTCGTGGAGAATGCCCCCATTGTGGCGGAAAAGCAGGCACCGGATACGATACCGTCATTGCTAGATCTCGAATCCTCGGACGAGGAGGAATCCGACGCCACCGAGACAGAGCCTGAGGTATCTATTTTCTCAGGGACGGACACTGAGCAGATGCAAAAGGCAGCCGAGGGACTCACCGAGCCGCGCCATGCGATGGTCGATACGCCCTTTTCCCTGGTGCCCTCGCTCGCTGCTGCGGGGGCGTCACTCGCGGCGATGAGCAGCCCTTTCCTGGCGATGTCGGCAGCGCCGATTGCCTCACCGTTCACCGAAGCAGCACCGCCACCTCCACGCGCTCCCGAGACTCAGCCACAGGCTCCTGGCGCGATGGAACATCTGCGCGACATGGTCGAAAAGCTACGTGCGACCCACCCTGTGCAGCTCGTACCAGCGCCTGAGGAAGCGCTGCCTCCACCCACCCATGTTGCTGAAGCTGCGACCTCCTTCAATACCGAGCGGCCTGCCACTGCCGCAAGCGCTCCCGTCCGTAGCAATCCCAGCGCTGAGGCTTTGCAAAGCCGCTTCGAGGGGCTACGCCAAATGATGGGTCGCGAGGCTCAGCTACATCCGCTCGATCACGCCAAGCTGGGTGAACTCATCCGCCTCGCGGGCAAACGTTTCCCCTTGGTCAAGCAGGATGAAATCGACCTGATGCAGCTCCCAGGGCGCAAGGTGTTGCGCTGGACGGTGCAGAATTTGGAGATCCTCTTTGGCCTAGCGGATCTGGGTGATACCCAGTACTGGCGCACCCTGTCCATCAATGCCTGCGCCCGTGCCAATGAGTTGCAAGGCCTACCGCTGAAGCCCCATGAAGCGCCGCCGCAGGTGAAGCTAGTGACTTTCAAGTCCGATATGGAAGCCCTGGCTTGGACATCCATCATCGCCAGCGATGTCTTCCCCGCCGCGCTGCGCCCGAATATCGAAGCCTTGCACCTCGACCTTCGCAGCATTGCCTCGCTCTACGCCATGCATCGCATCATCGGCGAAGCGGAGAGCGGAAGTCTCAGCGCGACGCCTTCACAAGTGATGAGCGTATTGGCGCGGGAACTCGACTTCTTTTGGAAGCGAGTGACGCGGCCCCTCGGCAATGCCGCCGCGTAAGGCTAGGCCGCTGCGCCGAGCTGCAATTTCGGCTCTGCCGCGACGGCCTTGGCGAGACCTTCCCAGCCGCCTTGGCGTTGCAGTTGAAACATGTGCAAGTAAACCGCAGCCTTCTCGGCTGGCACCTCGGCCAGCAGCGCGGCGATGCCTTTTTGGGCGGTTTCTTCGCTGATGACTTCGGGCAAAGTTTCGACTTCGCCGTCTTTGTGCTCGATGCCGATGGCGTCCAAAAAGGCCTTCAACATGCCTTGCTGGCCCTTGAGCAGCCAGAGCTGGATTACCTGCTCGGCGACGCCTTCATTGGGCTTCATCTGCAATTGTTCCAGCAACCAAGCCTGCTGCTCCTGGCGTGACTTCCGTTGGAGAAAGACGGGGCGCAGCTTGCGGCTCGCGGCGAGGGTGTTCATCACCATGCGGAACGCAGCCTTATGCTGCGTCGCCATGTGCGTCGTGATCTCGTGTTGCAGGTCTTTGCTGATGGCGTGAATGAGCTGGTAGGCTTTCATCTTGAAATCGAAATATAAAAAAGGGTGGTCGATGGGATCGGGGTGCGCCCGCTACCATCGTGCCTCCAGTCACGCAAACTCTTTCCCCCCCCGTGCGCACAGTGGCTCATGTGCGACGTTCAAGACAACGCACGGCAAGGCATTTGAAGGCATTGCCTGCGCCCCCTGCATTCGTAACAAAGCGATCCGCCTCAGTGACACAGTGCTTCGCCCCCTTCCACTGCGCGATGAACTCGGCCTGTGTCTGGTAACTCATCTCGTGGCACCCCATAGCGATTAACCAACGGCGCACGTCACTGAAGTTCACATCCACCGTTAAATCCTGTCGCCCCACATTCTCATAAACCATGCGCCCCTCTAGCCGCTGCTGGAGCACATAGCCGCGCAAAGTTCCCGCCGGGCGACGAGCATAGATGGCTGGGAAAAGGTCGCCATAGTCGATGCTCAGCATCGCGCCACGCCGCCAGGCGGGTATCCACTCATGCAACCAAGCCCGCGCATCCTCGTGCAACTCGCAGCGTTGGCCCTGGGGTGTTTTTTGGCCCCACTCGTTTAGGGCAGAATGCTCGGCGGAAGGCAAAAGCAGTGGCCGCAACTGCTCGACCACGCGCCCGTCCGTCTCGTGCTTGAGCCATAATTCATCCCATTTCCCGCCTGCGGCATCCCACTGTACCAAACTCACGGGGAAGGCGTCAAAAAGTTCGTTGTGGAAGATAAGTGCCTCACCAAGACAAGCCCCCAGAGCCTCGCGCAGCGTGCTGTACCAAGTCACCCCCTTGCCCTTCAGCCGTGCTTTTTGTTGTGCCTTCAGCACGGGTGAAGTCTCGACCATCACCACCTTAAAACGCCACCGAGCCCACCAGCCCAGGGATTTCAGCACTCCCTCCATCAGTGAGCCACCGCCGCCGCCGACCTCAATGATCGTCCTCACGCCGGGCATGGCTTTGGCCTCAGCACGCAGCCAGTTGGCGATGGAGGCTCCCAGCACGGGGGATAAAGTCGCAGAGGTGGAGAAATCTCCACGCGCCCCCACGGTGTTGATCCTGGCCGTGTAATACCCTCGCTCGACATCATACAAGGCTCGGCGCATGAACTGGCGGAACGACTCTTCCTTGGGTATCCGAATCTCAAAACCTTGGTTCGCCTTGGACTGAGTGGTGCGTGTTGCCTGGGCGAGTTTGTGGGTTGGGCGCTCGGGGCGCGAGTCTGGGAGCGAAGGCTTGTCAGTGGTTAAGTCGGCTTGAAAGCTTGGTGTCAGAGTCATATAAGGCACTTTAAAAGCGGTTCAATTTTTGCCTGCCTTTAAAAATGAATGCTCTCTTATTTTCTCTGTATTGCCCAGCTTTACTCTCTCAAAATCGAGCCATTCACATTTCGTGCGTCGAATAAATGAGAGGTCAAAATTAAAATTCGGCAGCGCCACGATCCACACGTCCCCCCTTGGTGCGCAGTCCGCCCAAGACATCCATTTCAGTGGCGGCAGCGATAAAGGCAGGATAAGGCTGGGCGGTGTTGATGGCGGGTGAGCCTGTCGCAGGCTTGAATGCACTGAAGGGGCTGCTGACCACAGGGCTAGCCACCGCCAGCTTGGGGTTCACGAAGCTGCTGCCCACATCGCTCTTGGTCACACCCGAGGAAGCCCAAGTCGTGGTGCTGGTGTAGTTGCGCTGAGCCCCCTTGTTGAAGACTTCAAAGGACACATTGGCCGAGCTGCCACCGACGCAGTAGTAGAGGTTGTAGGCGAAGGTGTTGCTGGTGCCGAACTCCTTCTGCGATGCGCTGGGCGAGTCGCCTTCTGGAGCATGGACGAGGATTTGTTTGGTGTCGCCGCGAGCCCAGATGACGTTGTTTTTGAAGCTCACATTGCTCACGTAAAACTGCACCTGGATTTGGCCCGAGTAGCTCTTCAGGGTGTCATTGAGGTAGAGCGTATTGTTCAGGATCGAGCAGTTTTTGGTAGCACCGCGATACTCATCGTAGCCGCCGAGGATCAGGCCAGCTTGGTGATTGTGATGGATCAGATTATTGCGCACGATGATTGCATCGGTCATGCCGCCTTCGGCTTCGCTGGCCAGCTCCACGCCGTAGTTGCAGTCATAGACGCGGTTGCGCTCGATGGTGATGGCGGTGCCGCCATCGACATAAATGCCAGCCACAGCGCGGTAGCCGCCACCCGTGGTGAAGTTGCCGTCGTAGGCAGGATTGGTGCTGCTGTCGATGGCATACACCGTATTGCCGCTGATGATGCCGCCGCGAGCACGGTCGAGGCTGGCGGTGGGGCAGGTGCCCTCGAAGCCGATGGCGTCGATGCCGATGTTATTGGCGTGATGAATGATGTTATTGGAAACCGTGAAGTTACTTACATTTCCATTAATTGCGAGAGCCTCACTGGCTCCGAGACGCAAATATGATAGCTCATTGCCAGAAATAAGGAGGCTAGTGATGCCCTTGGTGCCATAGATCGCGATGCCGTGGCCGTTCGCATCCCAGTTGCCTTGCACGGTGTTGTTCTGTTCGATGTGGTGGATTTTGTTGCCGAGCAGCTTCACGCCAGCGCAAGTGCCATCTACCAGGATACCGCAAGGCACCGAGGTTTCGGAAGCGGTGCGGTAATTGCGGATTTCAAAGCCCTGCACTGTCACGTAGTTGCGGCTGGGGATGCGGATCACCGCGCTCAAGTCATTGCCGACCGTGACGCCCGTGAGGTCGAGGATCGCGACTTCGCCTTCATAGTTGCGGAAGGTGATAGGTGCCGTGGCTGTGCCGCTGACATTGATTTGCACCTTTTCCTTGAAGCTGCCAGCACGGACAAAAACCGTATCGCCTGCCTTCGCCACGTTTGCCGCTTTTTGGATCGTCTTCCAGGGCGAGGTGATCGTGCCAGCGTTCACATCGTTGCCAGTGGTGGCGATGTAGCGGTCAACAGCAAAGGCGCTGGAGGCGGTGGCGAGGCTGATCGCGAGGGCGAGGGCGAGGGCGAGTTGTGTTGGCGTTTTCATATCGTTTTTGCTATGTGATGCAGTAATTATAGTCGGTTGATGCTATATTGTCCATATAAAAACAATAATTTCTCTATTTTGTGCCTATAATAACCACAAATAAGTGAAAATTATCAAAATTGATAGGTTTAGAAGGCCTTCAGAGGTCGTAGATGCCCAACTCTCAATACCAAGATTGACTCGACGGGATAACCTCATCATTCATTCATCCTCCCATGCACCGACTCTGCCTCCACACCGTCACCCACAAGCCCTGGAGCACTGAGCAGTGCATCCAAAACTTCGCCGCCGCAGGCGTCTCGGGCATCACCTTCTGGCGCTACAACCTTGATGGCCGCGATCCTGTTCAAGTAGGTAAGCAGGCACGCGAGGCCGGGCTGGAAATCGTCAGTCTTTGCCGTGGCGGTTTTTTCCCAGCCACCAGTGCCGCCAAGCGCCAGGCCGGTATAGACGACAACCTCCTCGCCATCGAGCAAGCCCACGCGTTGGGTGCGCCTTTGATCGTGCTCGTCTGTGGGGCAGTGCCTGGGCAATCACTTGCCGAGTCGCGCCAACAAATCACCGACGGCATCGCGGCAGTGCTGCCCGCAGCCGAGGCCGCAGGCGTGCGCTTAGCCATCGAACCGCTGCACCCGATGTATGCCGACGATCGCAGTGCGGTGAATACCATGCGCCAAGCGCACGAAATCTGCGATGCCCTGGGCAGCCCCGCCAGCCTAGGTATCGCGGCGGACGTGTATCACATTTGGTGGGATCCCGAGCTAAAAGCCATGATCGACCTCGCAGGTCAAAAGGGACGCCTGCACGCCTTTCATATCTGTGATTGGCGCACGCCGACGACCGACTTGCTGAACGACCGTGGCATCATGGGCGAGGGTTGCATCCCCATCCGCGAGATCAGTGATTGGGTCGATGCTGCCGGATTCACAGGCCACCGCGAAGTGGAGATTTTCTCCAATCGACTATGGGCGATGGAGCAGGGCGCGGTGCTTGAGACGATCCAGAAGGCCTATCGCGAAGTCTATCCTTGAGGCTTTTCGTTTTATTCCCTCAGCGCCCGCTCAAACCGCGCGACCAAGTCGCCCAGTGGCTCGATACCTGCGGAGACGCGGATCAAATTTCGATCCACGCCACAGCTCTCCGCCCAAGGCAGCTCATCGTAGTGGGCGAGCATGGTGTAAGGGCACACGAGAGTGAAATCGGTGCCCAGGCTTGGCCCCTTGCACACGGCTAGCGCATCGTAAAAAGCCGGGGTTAGGCTGCGGTCTTTGAGCGTGAAACTGAACAAGCAACTGTGCCCGCCGCCCTCGCGTTGCAGCAGGGCGTAGCCCGCGCCGCCCTCATTCATCGAGTGCCAGACGCGCTCGACTTTGGGATGCCGCGAGAGGTAGGCAAACAGTCCGCAGGAGTTGCGGCTCATCATCTGAACACGCTCTGCGTAGTCGCGGGAATTGCGCTCTAGCGCCACCGCATCGTCGCACCACAGCTCATGGTCAGCGTGCTCGCGCAAAAAGGCCGCGAAGGCCGAATAATGGCGCGAGGAACGATTCAGAATGACGCTGCCCGCCATCACATCACCCGCGCCAGAGAAGGCTTTGGTGAGGCTGGTCGTCACCACATCGGCGACGCGCCAGGCATCGACGTTGACGCTCGTTCCGACCGTGTCGTCGATCACCAGGGGCACATCGCAGTTAGCTTGCGCGAGCATGGCTTGCAGACGCTGGTAGTCCACGCAGCGGAGCAGGGGATTGGTGGGCACCTCGCTGAAAATGCCAGCGAGTGGTTCGCTTTTTAGCATCGCCGTGAAGCCCTCATGCTCGCCCATCGCGAAGTTTGGATAAAAGGCCACACCTGCGCCGAACTCTTGCTGAAGCTTCAAGACATCAACATACGGGAAATCGAGTTGCACGGTTCGCGTCCCAGGACGCAGCGTGGTCAGCATACGATGCACGGCAAAGGTCGCCGCCATGCCCGAAGGGAAGAGAAAGACATCCTCGGCAGCTTGCCCAGCGTGGTGCGCGAGGCGCTCGCGAAGTGCCTGCGAGGCCGAGGCTCCCTCGGCCTGCGTGGCGGTGGCGGGGGCCAACCCCAGCACATGGCAAGACTGGCGCGTGCTGACGACCTCACCGCAGTAGCGCCAAAAAAGCCGGGCTCGTTTGTAGGCGGCTGCGGGAAAAATGGCGACGCCGAGAGGATGCTCAGCAGAGAACTCCAGCGCACGGCCAGCATCGGGGCCAAACTCTTTGCGAACGAAGGCTACGCAGCGCTCGGCGTGTGCCAGTCGAGGGAAAACCAAGGCTCTTTCTTCTGCCCCAGCATGGCGTTTCTCCGCCTCGGCAAAGAGCGCACTGATGGCGGGCGGGCAGCAGAAGCGCGGATAGCCGGAACGAAACTTCGCAATCACCTCGGCGTCGCCTTCCTCATAACCCACGACGTGTTGCCACAGCGGTAGGCTCACGGACACGCCGAAGTCATTGTCAGGAAGCGGTGAGCCGAGTGTGTCGGCAGTCCATAAAGGATGGGTGAGAAGATCGGACATGGCTGGTGAGCAAAGTCTTAAAGCAAGGAAGGGAGAAGGCATGAATGCGCCTGCCCTAGTTTTGGCGGCGAAGCTACTGAATCGCCGCCTCGAAGCGCTCGGCCATCTGCCCAGCGTTATACAATTCGCGCACCGCTGCCATGCCTTGCGACACGATCTGCTCGCGCCGCTGGTCATCCTTGAGCAGCGACTCCAGGGCATCGGCCAGGGAGACGGCGTCGTCAGGCTTGCACAAAATGCCGCCCTTGGTCGCCTCGATCAGCTCGGGGAAGGCTCCATGATCTGGCTGCACCACGGGCACGCCCGCAGCGACGGCTTCGATCACATACAAGCCGAAGGCTTCGCCATAGGTCGCGGGCACACTGAAGACGCTGAGATCGCGGAAGAAGCGCACCTTGTCGTTGAAGCTCAGATTGGGCTGGAATTCAACGCGCTGGAGGCAGCCTGCGGTCTTGAGTTTTTGCTTCAGCGCCGCGACGTATTTTTCATCAGCCGAGGTGCAGGCCCCCCCGATTTTGAGTTTCAACCGAGGCACACTGCCGCGTTGCACGAGGTCCATAAAAGCATCGACCAGCAGGCCCAAGCCTTTGCCAGGGATCATGCGGGCAAAAAACCCGATGGTGGGGAAATTTGAGTCGGGGCGCGCGCCGGGGTAGGGGGCGAGATCCATGCCGTTCGGCACGATGGCCATCTGCTCAGCACTCGCGCCGAGGCGTGTTTGCATGAGTGTTGCATAGTACTTGCTCGGCGCGATGTAGGTATCCACGAACGCAGTATTGGCCCGCAGTGCCTCCAGGCACTCGGCCTGATAGGGCTCGGGCAAAGTGTCGATGAAGGAATCCTCTCCCTGCAACGAGCAGACGACCTTCACGCCCAGCTCTTCTTTGAGCGTCTTGGCGAGGCCAGTGAGCAGCGAGTTGGAGAGGCAGACGACATCTACCTTGGGCTGTGTCTTCAACCACGCGATGAGCTTTTTCCACTCGCCCCACTGGCGGCCCTCGGCACCGAGTAGGCTGCCCAGGGTCATCTCGCCGAGCGTCTTAGCGCTGGTCATGCCGATGCGATTCGAGGCATTGCGCAGGCGCTGTGGCTTATTGAGGAAGCGATGCACAAAGCCCGGCAGGTGGTGAAACCAAGGCATCTTTTGTGTGAGGAAAAGAGACACACCGCCCACCTTCACATCGAACTCAGGATTCGCCGCGAGGCCATCGGTGACCAATGGCAGGTAGAGCGGCATCATCACTGCGTCATGCCCACGTACGCGCAGGGCTTTCACCAGCGCATTATCGCGCAGGCAGCTACCACAGTGGAAGGAACCTGTGCCGGGGGTCAGATGGATAATGCGCATGAATTGAAAGAGAAATGGGGCGTGTTTAATAGCGCGCACAGGCAAGGCAGCAAGGCAGGAATGCAGCAAGCTTGCCAGTTGAGCAAAAAGTGTTCCAGGGCATGAGTCATACCCTATGGCTACCTTTAAAGACTGGATCGACGCTGCCCGCCCCAAGACCCTCGGTGCGGCCATTGCCCCTGTGCTGGTCGGCACCGCCCTGGGGGTGAAACTCGGGGGCAGCTTCCACCTGGGCCTTGCGCTCTGCGTCCTGGGCTCCTGCGTCGCCCTGCAAGTGGCCACGAATTGGTTCAACGACGCCATCGACTTCACCAAAGGCAGCGACACCGCAGCACGCATCGGCCCGAGGCGCATCACGGCCTCGGGTGTGGTCACGGCCAAGGCCGTGATGGCGGCGGCAGCGGGCGCACTGGTCGTCGCCACGCTGCTGGCGCTGCCCGTCATCAGTGCGCGAGGCTGGCCCATCATCGCCATCGGCATCCCCTCGCTCTACTTTTGTTATGGCTACACGGGCGGCCCGGCACCGCTCGCGTATCGCGGCCTTGGCGAGTTGTTTGTGATGCTGTTTTTTGGCCTCATCGCCGTCACGGGCTCAGCCTTTGTGCAGTCCGGCGTCTGGCATGGCGAGGCCCTCGTCGCAGGCTTCCAGATCGGTGCCCTGTCCACGGTGTTGATCGCCATCAACAACCTGCGCGACATCGCCGAAGATCGCAGCACCGGGAAGCGCACACTGGCCGTGAGGTTCGGCGAAACTTTTGCTCGGGTGGAAATCAGCACGCTCGTTGGCTTGGCCTATGCGCTAGGGATTTACTGGTGGGCCAAGGGCATGCCTTGGGCCGCCACGCTACCGCTGGTCATCCTCTTCACCTGTGCCCTACCGATGGTCATCGGCCTGTGGAAGACCGCGCCGAGCGCTGCCTACAATCGCTACCTCGCTGCTGCTGGCGCACAATTGGTCGGCTTCGCGATCATCTTGGCGCTGGGACTGGCGCGGTAGGGTGCAGAGTCGTCGCTGCGGCTAATAATAGCCATTTTTGATGATGGTGCGCTTCAGGCTTCCGACGCGGTCTTTGAGCTTGCCGAGGTCGTACTTGGCTTTGTTGATGGTCTTCCAGGAGTCGGGGTATTGGCTGGATAAGGTGTCGCACTGGGCTTCGAGGTGATTGAGGGCGACCCTCATGTCGGTGAGTTTTTGCGAGTCGTCCTCGTCGGCGCGGCCTTCGCTGATGACGGCGGTGATGGTATCGAGTTCCCGCGTCATGTATTCCACTGCCCCAGGGAGTGCCGAGGCACCGCCAGCGAGGCTGCCACGCTCATCGACTTTGGGCTTTTGGGGGAGGAATTGAGCGGGCTTTTGTGGCAGCACGGACTGGGGCTCAGGCGGCAGACCGCCTTGTTTGGGGTCGAGCAGTGTGGGGGTGATGAAGAGCATGAGGCTCTTGTTGTTTTCCGACCGTGTTTTGCTTTTGAAGAGGTAGCCGAGGATGGGGATTCTGCCGAGGAAGGGGACGCCTGTTGAGCCGTGTTTTTGCTTGGCTTCATCCAGCCCGCCGACGGCGACGGTGTAGCCGTTGTTGACCTCGACGGGGGCGGAATACACGCGTGATGTGGCGATGGGGTACTTGTTGCCGGCGATGACTTGTTCTCCCAGGATGCTGGAGATGGTGATGGCGACGTTGAGCAAGATTTTGTCACCATCCATCTTCTTCGGCAGCACATTGATGACCGTGCCGATGGGCAGGTAGGTGATGGCTTGCGACGAGACGGCTGAGCCGCTGGAGGCGACTGAGGAGGAAGAGCCAAGCACAGGTTGGTTGATGACGCTGCTGAAGGAAACCTCGCGGTTGTTCACCGTGGCCATGCGTGGGTAGGAGACTTGTTTGGTGTCTTGCTGGCGGAGCAGGGCGCGCAGTTTCACGCTCAAATCTTGGTTGGACATGATTGCCAAGGGCCATGCTGAGCCAGCGAGAGCCAATTTATTGGCCTTGCTGAAGGTTTTGGTGATGGGGTCAAAGACATTGCCACCCAAGCCGTTGAGGTCGTGCGTGGAGAACAAGCTCGAAAGATCCGTGCGGTAACCGCCATCTGTGTTGGGGATCATCTCATGGGTGATTTTGCCTTTTTCATCCACGTCCGTGACTTGTCGGTAGGTGCCCGTGTCGCCGAGCGTGCCGCCCCAGTCGAGCCCCAGTTCTTGGGTGGGGTCACTGCTGGTTTCGATGAACTTGGCCTCAATGCCGATGAGCGGCTGCTCTTTGTCAGCGGCGATGAGATAGCCCTCCACCCACATGTGCTGGAGGCGAGTCGCGACGACGTAGAGCATGTTGGCGTCGGATTTCCATAATACCTTCGGGCGATGGGCGGTGCTCAGTTCATTGGAGTTCGAGGTGCCCGAGGCTCCGGCTAGGCTGGGGCCGCCCAGGCCTGGGATGGTGGCTGCGCCCATGCCTCCGCCGCCTTGTTCGTCTTCTTCTTTGGGCAGATCCAGGATCGAGCGAATGTCGTCGATGAGTTCACTGCGCGAGACTTGGAAGGTTTCCTTCCCGCCTTGTAGATCAATGCCGCTGCTGCCTCCCACGCTGGCACCGCCTGTTGCGCCGCCGCCCGTACTCGCGCCGCCGCCTAGGCCGCTGTCGGACACTTTGGTGACGCGCTCCATGGCATTGAATCGCACCTGGTAGCCCTTGCCGATGAGTTCACGGTCATCGGCAGGGCGAATGGACCACAAGCCGTTCTCTGGGATCAGCGCTAAGCCGTTGTTGTGGCAGAGGGTTTCCAGAACCTGGAAGGGGCTGGCGTTGATGGAGAATGTGATGACTCGGGTGGCCTCGGGGCTCTCCTCGGGCAGGGAGATGAAGGAAAGTTTGGCATCGTTGGCCAAGAAGCGCAGGACATCACTGAGATTTGACTTGGCGAAGTCATACTGCTGGGGCGGCAGGTTGCGCAGCTTGCCTGCTTCCTCTTCATACTGCGGTGCCATGCGACGCTGCAAAAAGCCCGCAGGGTCGGTGGTGCCTTCGCTTTGGGAATAGGCAGCGAGTGGGGCCGCCAGGGCAAGGGCACCAAGGATGGGGAGTGGAGAAAATAGTTTCATGCAGCGATAGAAAGTGTGATCTATAATTTCCATATTTTATGATATTTAGTAGCATGGGCAACATTTTTGTTGTCTTTATTGTAAATAAATAAAGTCCACCATCGCAGGCTAAAAATTGTTAATAGAATTAAAAAATCGTCATTTCTATATTTGCAAACATTGAAATTATGAAATATATATTGTTTGCTGATATATCGAATTTTTATTACCTCAACGTTTCTCCCCCCCAAAAGTGTTGTGAATCACGGCTCTCCAACTTGGCAAAAAGATCATTCTCGCGGGTTCTCACTCGTTGAGTCGATGATCACTATTGCCATCATCGGGGTCATGGCCACGGTCGCAGTCGTGGCCTTTGGCAGTGGCCACGCCTCTGCCGTCAGGGATGCCAAGCTCTCTTCCGACGTGAATACGCTCAATTCACTGCTGGCCCTTTACGAGGCCGATGGCGGCTCGCTCTCTGGCGTGACGACGGAGCAACAAATGCTCGACCGGCTCAAGCGCACGCGGCCTGCCGCTGAGATCAAAACCCACTCCATGTCGGGCAGTGGTCGCTACATCGACGTGCGTCTGCGAGCCCGCGCTGGCGTAGGGGCGATGGCCGCTGAGCAGAAGTACCGAGCCAAGTGGAACACGACGAAAAAGCGCTTCGAGCTGGGCACCACGGGAGCCGATGAGTTCTACCTCGACGACACCCTTTCAGCCACCGCCTACCCCCTCGATAGCCGCATGGCGACGGGCAAAGACTACAACACGAGCAACGGTTGGATATGGGGTGGCACGGGCACCCAGCCGACGCTGACCTACGTCAACCCCAACACCCTAAGTCCCAATGGCACGGACAACTGGTTCAATCCCAGCGATCCAGTGCCTACCGCAGCGACCACGACGACGACCACGACGACGACCAGTGCCCCGGCAACGTCTGCCCCAGCTACCACCGTCGCCCCGCCCACCGCGCTGCCTACCCCCATTGTCACGCCAGGCGGCGGCACCTTCAGCGCCGCCTCTTTCCCCAGCACGATCTCCATTGATCGCAACGGCTCACCGCCCGGCCTTTCGGATTTGAAATACAGGATCAACAGCGGCGCTTGGCTGGTCTATTCCGTGCCATTCACCATCACCTCCGGCGACCGTGTGCGAGCGCAGAACGTCTCTACAAATACGGCGCTGTGGACGAATAGCGGCACTGATGTGGATGACTTTTACCGCATCGTCACCGCCTTCACAGGTGCAGGTACCGGGCTATGGGGCAGCGTCACAGGCGGAGCCACTTTAGTGTCCAATGTGACCAATGGTGATCCCGCCTCAACCTTGACCCACGGCAACACCCAGCTCGACCTCGGCAACGGAGATTTCCTCGATGCTGGCGTCGAGAACCGTCTGACCTACACCAAAAATAGCTTCAGCGGCATCGCCCCCAATGTGCCCTTCAACCTCGGGCAACTGGTGATGCTCAACGGCACCACCTTCTACAACAGCGAAGCCACGGGTGCCACGCTCTCGCTCAACCTGAACTTCAGCGCCCCCGCCATCACCACCACGGCCAACGTTCAGCTTAAGTTCACCAACACCGAGAATACTGCCGACCGAACCGCCAGCGCCGACATCGTCGAACTGCTCAATCCCACCTCCGTCACCACCCTCACCATCGACGGCGTGAGCTACACTTTGAAGGTCGAATGGGTCAACCTCGATCCTGGTGCAGGCACCGTGCAGGGCAACAAATTCCTCATTTACGAAGGCGCCTCCGCCACCGCTGAACTGCGCGGCACCCTGGTCAGCAATCATTAATTCCCACCTCTTTCATCATGGACGACATCCACGAACGCTCTCAACTCGGCTACCGCATCCTTCACCTCTCGAAGGACACGGGTGTCTCCGACTTCTACATCACCCCGTGGGAGCAGCTCAGCTACAAGCGCAACGGCAAGCTCTTCTTCGACTCCTTCGTCTATCAGCCAGAGCGGCCTATCGAGGTCACACCCGGCTGCCAGGACTACGCCATTTCCATGGGCGGACGTCGCTATCGTGTGAACCGCATGACCACGCGCGGACGGCCCCGTTGGACGATGCGTTTGCTCCCCGAAGTCATCCCCGACGTGGCTTCGATCAACGTGCCACCCGCCGCGATCAAAGCCTTCCTCGAGGCGAAGAACGGTCTCTTCCTCGTGTGCGGCGCGACTGGCTCCGGCAAGTCCACCACCATCGCCTCGCTCATTCAAGAACGTGCCCGTCGCCGTCAAGAGCACGTCATCACCTTCGAAGATCCCATCGAATTCATCTACCCGCCGGGGATGCCATCGCTCATGTCGCAGCGCGAGATGGGCACCGACGAGCACGAGTTCGGCACCGCCCTCCGCGCCGCCTTGCGCCAAGCGCCCGACGTTATCCTCGTGGGCGAAATCCGCGATGGCGAGACCGCAGAAATCGCGCTCCAGGCCGCTGAAACGGGCCACGTTGTTGTCGCCACGCTGCACACCTCATCCGCCGCGCAGACGGTGCAGCGCTATTTAAAGCTCATCCCAAGCGACCGCATGGAGAACGCCATGCTCTCTTTCGCTGACTCCTTCCGCGCCATTTTGTGCCAGCGCCTGCTGCTTGATGAGACCAAGGGCAAGCGCTTCCCCATTCACGAAATGCTGCTGCCGTATGACTCCGTGTGCGGCATGATCCGACGCGGTGAATTCAAGAACCTTGAGCACGAACTCGAAGCCGGATTCACCCGTGGGATGATGAGCTTCGAGCGCTGCCTCAACAACCGCATGGCCGACGGCTGGAAGCCCACCAAAGCCCGCGCCACCGGCTTCACCGAGCATGAAGTGTACGATTACCTCTCCAAAGAACAACTAACTGAAGTTTATGCTACCTGACATCAAAAGCGTCCTCACCTTTGCCGCCTTTCGTCCCGACGCAGACGATCCCGAAATCTCCTGGAACACCCGGTTCGAGGGCACCAAGACGTTGCTCCTCAACGTCAGCCGTTCCCACGTCAGTTGGCGCTCCTACAACCGCCGGGGCAAGCTCGACGCCAGCGGTACCAGCGAGGGCGACCTCGCCGAAGTCACCTCCCAGAACGCTGAAGAATGGCGCAGCCTCAGCGATGGCGGCTGGTGTGCCGTCTCGCTGAACAACCGCTTCATCATCAGCCTGGAGAGTAACATCATGCGAGCCGACAACTGCTCCCAACTCCTGCGCACCAACCCCCGCTCCGTCCTCGGCCCCAAGTATGACCGAGGCAAGCGCTACGCCATCTACCACCATCCCGATAGCCCCGCCTCCATGCTCCTCGCCTGCGAGGACTCCATGGTCAAAGTCACCGAAGACGTGCTTCGCGGAGCCGGGCTGAAGCCAGGGCGCGTCTGCTGTGGCCTCTTCGCCATGATGGAGCACGCCCTCATCAGCATCTACTCAAGCCAGCGCGGCCAGCCCGTCCCCAGCCTCGTTCTCATCGCCGCCTGCGAAGGCTCCGTAGCCGCCCTCGCCCAGCAGGATGGGCAATGGCGCGACCTCCGCTGCCGCTCCGGCCTCGGGCCCGAAGGCATCGAGACCGCCTTGCAAATCATCTCCCCACTCGTCGCCAAGGCACCGCCCGGCACCCCAGTTTTCTTCGTCAGCGATGGCCAGGATCAGCGCTTCCGTAAAGACCTGATGGATCAACTCGAACGCGTCGGTGCCCGCGACCTCACCCAGGACGACCTCCTTTGGAAGGTCATCGGCAGCCATTAGCTCTCCACCCCCTTACCTCGTTCACCCATGAGCAAAAACTTCCTCTGTCACGATTTCAAGAGCCCCCGCACCGACATCTCTCGGCGCTTGCCAGGCACCATGAAAATCGTGCCGATCCTCTTCTACGGCGTGCTCGCCATGAGTGCCTACTTCGGCATTCGCGACATCACCGACCTCAAAAGCGCTGATGCTGAACGACTCGCCTCAGTCGCCAAAAAAACCGAAATCGAAGCCGCCAAAACCAAGCTCGATTTGGAACGCATCCAGATCGAAACCGAGCAATTTCGCGGTGAAGGCCTAGCCAAATGGGTGGAAGGCACCCGCTCCCTCCAGCCAGCCACCGTGGCCATTGCTCGCTCCGTGCCACCCGAAGTCAGCATCAATGAACTCTTCTTCGAGCGCAGCGCCGACCTCCCCGCTCAAGTCTCCCTAACCCTCCGCATGACCAACGGCGGCCCCTCCGACCTCGCCAAGATCGAGGACACCCTGCGCCGCCTCCGCTACCGCAGCCACTCACCCCAGCAGCAGCGCCAAGGCGAACTCGTCGAGTACCACTCCATGCTCGTCTGGCAGGATCAGTAAACCGTCGTCTCCACCCTCTCTTCACCCCCACGCCGTATGAACGGAAAAAAAATCGCCTGCATCATCCTCCTCATGTTCATCGCCATCCTCGCCTATGCGGGGCAGGTGCTGCACAAAAACGCCCTAGCCAAACGCGCAGCTGCCACGCAGGCGGAGAGCGACACCCAGTCCGCCAGAGGAGCCCTTACCCTTTTGGATACCAAAGTCGGTGTCCTTCGCTCGGAATCCGAGGACGTCCGCCGCTTCCTCGTCGCATGGACTCCCTACGTGGACAAAGTTCAACTCCAGTCCGACGTCGAGACCACCATCTCCGCCAGTATGCGCAACGCTGGCGTCGTCACACTCTCGAATAAATTTGAAGTGCGCGACACCCGCACCGACCTCGTCCTACCCAAAATCATCCGCGCCTCCCTCACCATCGAAGACGACTACGCCAAGACCCTCAACTGGATCGGCGAACTCGAGCGCAAGCTCCCCCTCTCTCGCGTCATGTCGTGCAAAATCAGCGGCGGAGAAAACGGTCGCCAAGTGCGCACCGAAATCGTCATCGAAGTCCCCCTGCCCAACCTCAGAGCCGTGCCCGTGCCGGTCGTCAAAATTTAGTTTCAGCCCACCTACCGCGCCCCCATGAAACTCATCCAAACACTCCCGCTACTACTTCTTGCCGCCAGCAGCCCCGTCATCGGCCAGCTCGCCCCCGAGGCCGATCCCGCCACCCAGCGCCAAGAAAAAATCCACTACAACCTCATCTTCCCCGAGGAAAAAATCCCCGAAACCGTCAAGCCCAACGAAAACAACCCCTTCGTCAAATCTGACGGCAAGCGCATCGACGACGACCAAACCAGTAGCGAAGAAAACACCGTCCGCGACATCCTCACCAGCATGGTCGTCACTGGCATCCGCGTCGCCCCAGACGGCACCATGAGCGCCATGTTAGGCGGCATGATCCTTCAGCAAGGCAACATCGTGCCCCAAGTCATCAACCGCCAAACCGTGCGCCTCAAGGTCAACTCCATCTCTGAAACCAGCATCGACCTTGTTTGGGTCGAGCAAAAGAAAAACACCGGTCAGCCACCCCGCGTCCTGCCCCTCACCATCGACTTGAAAAACCCCAAAGTTCGTTACTCCCTCGCCTCCTCCGTCGCCGCCAACAAACCCGCAGCCTCTACTGTCAACCAAGCCTCCTACCTCTACCAAGAGGACCCCACAGGAGCCATCCCCAAGTCCCCCATCGAAGCCCGCAAAGGCATCCCCGTGGATGATGCCACCCCCACCGCAGAGACGACTCCAACACCCCCTCCCGCCCAAAGCCAAAGCCTCGGCGGAGCCTTGTTGAATCTCCTCAACGGTCGCGCCACCCCGACCGCCCAGCCTCCCACCCAAATCCAGCCACCCCCCGAAAAATGAGGCCCACAGCCCCATCATCGCGCCGGCGTGCAGGCTTCTCCCTCGCCGAACTGCTGGTCGCGCTTGCCCTCGGTGCCGCCGTCATCGGAGCCACCACCGTCGCTTATGGTACCCTCTTGCGGACACAGCCCAGAGCTGGAGCTACCGCTACCATCACCCTCACCACCACCCTGCTCACCGCCTTCTACGGCCTGAACCAGAGCACCCTCAACGTCAACGTCGCTCCCAACTACGGCGTCCTCGCTCGCGCAGAAAACATCCGCGAAAAATTTCACGCCGACACCCTCGGGGCCACCGCCGTCTTCTGCCTCAGCCGTGCCACCGACGTGCCCAACACCTACCACCCCTTTCAAATCGCCCACAACCCCGCCACCGACACCCAAGCCCACATCGACGGCCCCGAAAAATTCCGCGCCCACCTCGTCGCCAAAGCCCTCGTTACTGCCACCGCCTTCACTGCCGTCCGCAACACCAGCACCACCGCCCCCAACGCCAGCATCTTTGTCCTCACCTACTCCGACGCCTATACCAGTGCCACGGGCGGCACGGGCAACATGCTCCGCGTCAAAGCCGTGTACGACATCGACCTCGTCCGCAGCAACTCCCCCCTCGGCTACTACGCCTCCGTCAAGCGTTGGGCCGCCCCCAGCGCCACCGCCTCCAGCACCCTCACCGACTACTACGACATCTTTTACCCCCTCTCCCCCCAGGCCAATGGCACCCCCGGAGCCTGGGCCACCACCACCGATTCATTCCTTCCCCTCTGGGTCGCCTTCGAGCGCAACTTCACCACCGAAAGCACCAGCATCGACGCCTTCAAAAAAGCCCGCGAACACCCCTTTTACTTCATCTGGTGGCCTGACCCCGCTGCCAAAACCCTCAGCCTCTACGGCGGCACCACCAGCGCCTACACCGTCGCCGACCCGCGCAAAAATTACAACCTCATGGCTGGGCGCACCTCCTTTATGTTCACCGTCCCCATCTTCCCCACGCTCTAGCTGAAAGTCGGAAGTCGGAAGTCGAAAGTCGGAAAGTGAGTGGCTCGGGTTTACCAACTTCCAACTTCCAACTTCCGACCTTCGACCTCCGACTTCCGACCTCCAACTTCCATGTCCCCGCAGCACCACAAATCCAAGCCCCCCAAAGGAGGCCTCCTCCCCCTCGCGATGGTCATGACGGCCCTCGGTGGGCTCTTCATGGTCGGCTGGGTCTCCCTCTGCTCCATGCGTGCCGCCTACGCCGCCAATGCTCCCCTCGCCGCCGAGCGCCGCCTCGCCCTGCAAAACTCCAAAGCTTATGGCCGCGAACTCGCCCTCGAACGCGCCCTCCTCGCTAGCAGCACCCTCACCGCCTTGCAAACGGGTAGCCTCTCCACGGGCTGGGGAGCCCTCGATACCGACCTCGGCTGGTCTGGCCTCCAAGCCTACTCCATGCCCTCCACTCCCTTTACCGCTCCCTATCAAGTCAGCCACTCCAGCACCGGGCATTACACCAGCAGCTTCCCCTTCAACAATAATGGCCTGCGCCCCGGCGATAGCTTCGTCAGCGTCCAGCGTCTCGCCCGCCCCACCTCCGCAGGCCCCGCCGTAGCCAACCTCCAGAGCCCCGGCGGCAGCCCCAACTACTACGACGGCGGCATCGACCGCTACTACCACTACCTTATCCTCAAGACCATCTGCCCCTGCCTCGCTGGCGATGGATTCGTCATCTACCGCAAGCCCGCCAGCGCCCTCACCGAAGCTGCCTTCGGCAAACCCAATGCCAGCAAACCCGGCGGTCGAGACGCTTACAGCCTCCTCGTCAATGGTCGCGTCGTCGTCCGCGATCCCGCCTCCTACTTCGACTCCAGCACCGTCAGCCGAGGCGGCACCCGCTACGTCGGCATCGCCTCCAAGTCGCTCTACATCCAGAAGCACGACCCCAACAACCGCATCATCGGCTCCGATTATAGCGGCACCTCCGCCTCCCCCCTGGATCTCCGCCCCCTCGACCTCCCCGCCACCGCCTCCACCACTGGCCCCTACGACGTCGCCCCCGCCACCTTCACCACCAACCACCTCTACCGGGGCGAACTCAACGTCATCAACAACCCCAGCCACACCAACAACTCCCTCTACCACATCCAGCAGCGCGAACTCACCGCAGGGCGCGCCACCCTCCTCGACATCACCACCAACAACAACTTCGGCACCAGTGCCGACGCCATCTGGCTCAGCACCGTCGATGCCTCCACCGGAGCCTCCCCGCCCGTCAAACCCAACGACTGGAGCAGCGGTGGCTACTCCCTCTACCGCACCCTCTACATCCGCACCAGCCGCGCCGACCTGCCCCATCTCCGCATTCAAAACGGCCTTGTGAACCAAATCATCTTCATCGGCTGCACTAGCGACGCCGACTACACCACCGCAGGCACGCTCGACCCCCGCATTCTGCTCCTACTCCCTCACCCCACCAGCCCCCCGCCCGGTGTCACTGAGGACTTCCACTTCATCGGCGAGAGCAACCGCCGCCTCATCCTTGGCGTCAAAGACAGCCTCGCCCTCAACATCGACAGTTACTGGTCTCAAGCCAACGCCACCGTCACTGCCGCCCTTGGCCCCACCATCAACGCCCACACCGCCACCACCGCCAATCCCGACGCCGCCACCAGCCTCGATTGGCGGCTCATCTTCATCAACGAAGGACGCCACCTCACCCTCTGGACCACCGACCAGTACCTCGGCAGCATCAAAGCCGCCCTCTGCGGTGGTTTCATGACCAACTGGAGCATCGAGCGCCTCGCCACCGAGCCCAGTCCTCTCGCCATCACCATCACCCCCGACTGGAGCGCCAGCTACACCCTCGCCACCCTCGCTCCCCGCGACGGCTGGCTAGAGAACTACTTCATGCTCGTCCAGCCCTAACGCCCCAAAGCCATGAAAATCCAGCGCTCAGCAAACAGAGGAACAAGGGATAAGGAACAAGGAATAAGGGGAGGGAAATGCCCAGCATCCCCTGCTCCTTCCTGTTCATCCCTTATTCCTTATTCCTTATTCCTTGTTGCTTCTCGCGCCGCCTTCACCCTCGTCGAGACGCTCGCCGCCACCGTCATCATCGGCATGGCCATCACCGCCACCGTTGCCCTCTCCACCACCATGGCCCTTCAGGAAGAGTTGAGCTGGCGCACCACCGTCGGCCTCAACATGCAAGAAAACGCCTCCCGCCTCTGGCAGCTTGGCCTCACTCCCACCGACATTCGCAAAGTCCTCCCCCAGACCCTCGGCAACCGAGCGCTCGCCGAAATCCTCGACGCAGATGCTAGCGGCAACGTCGTCACCTTTCCCCTCGGCAATGAAAACGCCACCGCCACCGAGAACCCCACACCGCCCTACCCCACCACCCCCACCCAGGCTCCCTACGCCCACGAAAGCTCCCTCGCCTATCTCGAAAACTGCCTCGGACTCACCGTCGCCATCAAAAACTTCGATGGTGAAACCGACTCCACCCGCAGCACCACCCTCTACCGCCCGAAGACAAGGCCGCAGTGAGCGGGATAAGGAATAAGGAATAAGGAATAAGGAATAAGGGACAAGGGACAAGGGACAAGAAAGCAGCCCCAACAAATACCTCCTCCGCCACAGCGCTCTTCCCGGCTCCGATTCCCCACCCTTATTCCATATTCCTTATCCCTTGTCCCTCCCTCCCCGTCTTCTTTTCCCCCACGCTCCCTCATTATGAAAAAAGTCATCGTCACCAACATCAACACGGGCAAAGCCATCCACAGCGTCATTGACACCGACACCGATGAAAAAGCCCTCATTGGCTGTGGGCTGGCCGCCAATGAGACCGCCAGCATCGAAGCCATCGAAGGCATCGACGCCACCATCCATCGGCTCAGCGGCAAACAGCCCAGCATTGAGGACTGCGCCAATTTCTTCGGCGGACTCGCCCGCTGTTTGGATCGAAACATCGGCCTCGTCAAAGGCCTCCAGCTTCAGACCAACCGCGTCGTCTCGCCCAAATATAAAGGCGTCATTGGCGACCTCGTCGTCTCCATCTCCACCGGGGAAAAGCTCAGCGAGGCCATGGCTAAGCACCCCGACCTTTTCCCTGACCAAATCCTCTCCCTCATCATAGCGGGCGAGGAGGCCGGCCAGCTCTCCCGCGTCTGCCGCCGCATCGGCATCGCCCAGCGCAAGTCCAACAAGATCCTCAAAAAACTCAAAGGTGGCCTCGTCTATCCCGCCATCGTCCTCATCCTCGCCGTCCTCGTCGTCATCGTCATGAGCTTCACCCTCGTGCCCGCCATGGCCAAGCTCTTCATCTCCTTCAAGGCTCCGCTGCCCATGGGCACCAAAGCCCTCATCTTCCTTTCCGACATCCTGCTCAAGCAGCCCTACCTCGCCATCCTCCCCTTCATTGGCCTTTACATTCTCTTCTCCAACTTCGGCAAAATTATCGCCGTCCCCTGGATTCAAGACCTAGCCCTCAAGCTCCCCGTCATCGGCAACATCGTGCGCAAGTCCTGTTCCGCCGTCTCCTTCCGCACCCTCGCCATGCTCGTCGATGCCAACGTCCGCCTTAGCAGTGCCCTCGAAATCACCGCCAAAGCCTCCTGGCACTACCATTACAAGAACCTATTCAACAACCTCCGCGAGCACATCGGCATGGGCCGCAACATGCACGAAGGTTTCCTCCTCGAATCTCACTGGCTCGGCCCTGACTCCCGCATGATCTGCGGCCTCATCGAACTCGCCGCCGAGACGGGCTCCGGCACCGAAATGCTCAACGAAATCGCCGACGACTACGAAGAGGAACTCGACGGCATGGCCGCCCAGATCGACAAAATCATGGAGCCTATCACCATCATCTTCCTTGGCAGCATCGTCGGCTTCCTCATCTACGCCATTTACGGCCCCATCTTTAGCCTCGGCGACACCATCCTGCCCAAGCGGAAGTAGGAGCGCGGAAGAAACATCGAAGTCGGAAGATGTTGAATGTTCGCCGTCGGGCGTTCGCCATTCGACTTCCCCACTTCGATGTTCGATGTTCGACGTTCGATGTTCGATGTTCCCCCCGTCCCCCACGCCCTAATTACTGGCGGCCACGGCACCCTCGCCACCGCCATCCGCGCCCAGCTAGAGCAGCGCGGTTGGCACGTCCACGCCCCCAGCCACGAAGAGCTAGACGTCACCTCAACCCCCAGCGTGGACGCCTACATTCACGCCCTCTCACCGCTCGCCCTTCTCATCAACAACGCTGCCATCCTCGCCGATGGCCCCATCGCCAGCATGACCGAGCACGACTTCGCCAGCGTCCTCGACACCACCTTGACCGGAGCCTTCCGCGCCGCCCGCGCCGTCCTCCCCGGCATGATCGCCCAGCGCCAAGGCCACATCATCAACATCGGCTCCCACAGCGCCCTCACCGGCCCACGCGGCCAGGCCAACTACGCCGCTGCCAAAGCCGGACTCATCGCCCTCACCCACACCCTCGCCATTGAGGGCGGCCCCCACAACATTCGCGCCAACACCGTCCTCCCCGGCTACCTCGACACTAAATTCAGCGCCACCGCTTTGGCGAAACACCGCCCCGCCATCCTCGCCCAGCACACCCTCGGCAGGCTCAATAGTATCGAAGACGCCGCCCGCTTCATTGCCGACCTGCACAGTTTCCCCCATATCTCCGGCCAGCTCTTCCAGCTCGACAGCCGCCTTTCGCCCTGGGGCTAAAGATTTCCCATCCACGCTCTTCACTCCCTTTCCCCCAAAATTGGGACACCACCCGGCGTTGCCGATATTGAACCAAACGCCATCTTTCAGAGTCTCTGGAGCCTCAGCCTTATTGACACCCAGCCCGAAACCCGGCTAGTCTCTCGCCCCCATTTTCCATTTCAATAGCACACGACACCACATGAGCCTCAACCACGCCTGCTCCAACTCCATATCTGCCACTTTTGGGGCTTTCCTCAGCCTCTTTTTCCTGGCCCTCACAGGAGTCGCTGCCCATGCCACAGCCCCCGTCGCCCCATCGAACCTTGAGGTGTATCTCTCTCTGGTCACCGTGCCGCCCGTGGCACCCAGCACTACCCCCACTTACCGGCATGAATATGTGTGGAAATGGGCCGACAACGCCACCGATGAGGACGGCTTCGTCATCGACATTCATATTGGCAGCGGCACCTCCTTCAGCAGCCTCTATACCATTTCCAGCGGTATCACCAGCGAGACGATCCCTTTCGCCAGCAGCCTCACCACGGATTCCCTCGCTGTGGGATCCAAGGTCTATTTCCAAGTTCGTGCGTTCAAGGGCTTCACTGGAACCCAGTACTCCAGTCCCTCCAACGCGGTATTTGTAACCATCCCCGCCACCACCGCTCTCGCCTTTGCCGCGCCCACGGGCTTGGCCACCACGGCTGTCGGTGAAAATGGCAGACTTACATGGACGGACACCTGCGATTCCGAAGCCGTCTGGCAGATTGAGTATCGCGATCCGCCCTCCACGACCTGGATTGGCTACCGCATGCAGTATCAGGGTCTTACTTCCCTCGACATCACACCCCTGAGCAACTTCACCAACGCATACGCTAACTTCATCTATGGCCAACTGGGCGGTAACATCACCCTCTACAATGGCTACCGCGACGCGCGCCTTGTGCCAGGGCACACCTATGAATTCAGAGTGCGAGCAAGAAAGACCTCCGCTCCAAGCACCGACCTCGCCAACTACGCCGACTCCAATCCTGTCTCCTTCACCATGCCCAGCATGGTGGCCCCCACGAATCTCGTCGCCACCGCCCCTACCGAGACCAGCATGTTGCTCACCTGGGTGGACAACTCCAGCATCGAGATGGGCTACGCCTATGAGTACCACAGCCCAGGCGACGTCACCAATACCTGGACGCTCTTCAACTTCGCCAATCCCAATACCACTAGCGCCACCGTCTCTGTGGGGGTGAATGTCGCTCTCGACTGGCGTGTTCGAGCCGTCTTTCAGGATTCGGCGGGCAACAACACCTTCTCCTTTCAGACCAACGAGGCTAACATAGCCACGGCCTTAGCCGTCCCCACCGGAGTCGGCATCACCAATCCCAGCGCCACGAGTGTCAACGTGACTTGGACGGATAACTCCTCGGTTGAGACGAGTTACGAGTTGCTCGGCAAGCACTCCGGCGAGGCTCTGTACACCATACTCGCCAGCGTTCCGGCCAATACGACCACCGCCACCTACAATAACCTTGTCACCACGGTGGCCATGGAGTTCGCCGTTCGTGCCGTGAAATTCACCGCAGCCTCGGGCAATGTCGCCGCCTTCACCGAGTACTCCGCCATTTCCGCCATCGTCACGCGTGCAGGCACCACAGGTGTGGCCTTCAATCCCCCGACGAACCTTGCTTTTACCAATATCACGGCCAATAGCGTGAGCTTTTCCTGGACGGACAACTCCTTCATCGAGACGGGCTATGAGCTGCTCGGCAAGCTCTCCGGCGATGCCTCCTACTCCCTGCTCGCCACCACCGCCGTCAATGCCACCACTGCCACCTACAACAACCTCATCGCCAATGTGGGTGTGGAGTTTGCTCTACGCGCTGTCCAGCTAACCCCAGCCTCAGGTAGTGTCGCCGCTTCCAGCATTTACTCAGCTACTACGGCACCCATCACTCGCGAAGGCTTCATCGGCACCATCCGAGGCTATGAACCCATCACCAAAGGCGTCGCCTTCAGTTATCAGTTCAACACCTCCAACACCTCCAATCGAACCGCCTTCACCGCACCCAACCTCCCCGCTGGCGTCACCTTCAATACAGCCACGGGCCTCATCAGCGGCACGCCTACCGTCACTGGCGTCTTCGTTTGTCCCATCACCGCCACATGGGCCAATGGCCAAACCGCCAGCTCGTCCATCACCCTTCGCGTCATCCCCCCCTCGGGCAGTGCTCCGGTTGTCGCCGCTACCCTCCCCGCCCGTGCGCTCGCCCTCACCACCGTCCCCATTGCTATTTCGGGGAAATTTACCGACCCCGACACCGAGCAGGCCGTGCGCATCGCCACCACTCTGGGAAATATTGACGTCGCCCTCTACCCCAGCCTCACCCCGCTCACTGTTGCCAACTTCCTCGCCTACGCCAATGCGGGCGACTATAACGCCGTGGCCTTTCACCGCGCCCTTGCAGGCTTCGTCCTCCAAGGTGGCGGCTTCAAGCCCACCACCGCCCCCAACAACTACGTCGAAGTCACCAAGCGCACCCCACAACCTCTCAATGAGCCGGGCATCTCCAACGTCACAGGCACCATCGCTATGGCCAAGCAAGGCGGGGATCCCAACAGCGCCTCTCACGATTTCTTCTTCAGCCTCGCCAACAACAACTCCAGCGACGCCAACAGCCTCGACAATCAAAACGGCGGCTTCACCGTCTTCGGCCACGTCGTCGGCAGCGGCATGAGCACCGTCAATGCCATCGTCGCCAAGCCCCAGCTCGCCAGTAACGGCACGTATGCCATCAACGCAGGCACGGCCTCGGGGCCTTATGCCAACTGGCCCATGAATGTGACCGATGTGGGGAGCCTGCCCACCACCATGGACAATACGCTAAACCTCCTCATCAACACCATCACCGCCCTCCCCACCCTCAGCTACACCGCCACATCGTCGAATGAAGCCGTAGCAACTGTCGCCATCGATGGCAACGGAGTTCCCCAACTCACGGGCTTATCCGACGGCACCAGCACCATCACCATCACTGCCACAGACCTCGATGGCCAGACCGTCAGCCAGAACTTCCTCGCCACCGTGGACGCCGCCTACATCGCCCCTTCCATCACGACTCATCCGACCAACGTTAACGTCGCCTACCTCGCCGAAGCCAGCTTCAGCGTCGTCGCCGCAGGCTCCAACGTTACCTACCAGTGGCGCAAAGGCAGCACCAACATCCCCAACGCCACCTCTGCCACCTACACCATCGCCAACGTCGTCCCAGCCGATGCAGGAAGTTACACAGTGGTCGTCAGCGATGCTGTCGAAAGCATTACCAGCAATCCAGCCACACTCACCGTTCAATACGTCACCGCCTCGATCACCACCCCGCCCAGCAACACGACCGTGACAGTAGGCGCGCCTGCCTCCTTCACCGTCGTCGCAGCAGGCGATGCTCCTCTGACTTACCAGTGGAAAAAGGGCACCACGGTCATTCCAACAGCTACTGCAGCGACTTATACCATCGACCCCACCATCGCGACCGACGCTGGCAGCTACACGGTCACTGTGACCAACCTCACGGGAAACGTCACGAGCGCTCCCGTCACCCTCGCGCTTCATTTCCCGCCTTCAGTTACCACTCATCCCGCTAGCATCACGCGCGGGGTTAATGCCTCCGCCGCCTTCACCGTCCTTGCGGCTGGTGATGCCACGCTCACCTACCAGTGGAAAAAAGGCACCACCGAGATCCCCTTGGCCACCGCTGCTACCTACACCATCCCCAGCGTCAGCCCTGGCGATGCGGGCGATTACAGCGTCGTCGTCACCAACGCCTATGGCATGGACACCAGCAACCCGGCCACCCTCACCGTCACCACCGGCCCCCCTTCGATCACCACCCATCCCGCCAGTATCACGCGCGGGGTCAATGCCGAAGCCTCTTTCACGGTCTTTGCCACGGGTGATGCCACACTCACCTACCAGTGGAAAAAAGGCACCACCGAGATCCCCTTGGCCACCGCCGCCACCTACACCATCCCCATCACCAGCACCACCGACGCAGGCCAGTACAGCGTCGTCGTCACCAATGCTTCTGGCGTGGCCCCCAGCAACCCTGCCACACTCACTGTCACCCCCCTCGCTCCTCTCAGCCTCACTGCACTTGAGGTGAAACGCATCCCCGCTGGCACCTTCACCAGCAAGGCAATCATTGGGCCACCCGTCACCCTCCCAGCCTACTGGCTGGGCACCAAAGAACTGACCAATGCCCAATTCGCCGCCGTCCTCCAGCACGCCTTCACCACCCTCGGGCTCATCACCGTCGAGCCCGCCACAGGCGGACGCCGTCAGGTCATGTATGCCACCCATCCCGTCTGCCTTCTCGCCACCCATGTAGCCAGCGAACCAGGCGGGCTTGTCGAAAACGAAGTGGACTTCGAGACCAGCACCCAGACCTTCTTCGTCCCCGCAAGTGTCGCCCACTACCCCGTGCGCAATGTCACTTGGTATGGCGCTTACCTCGCCAGCGTCGTGTACAACAGCGTCATCGGCTACCCCGGCAAAAACATCCCCGCAAGCTTCGGCTACGTCGCTGATGCCAACGGCTACTCCATCCCCACCGATTCCCAGTGGGAATGGGCTGCACGTGGCGGCAGCGCAGCCTTGGCTTTCCCCGTCGGAGCCACGGTAAAACCCACCCTCGCCAACTATGTGGCCAGCCTCATCGGCACCACCAAGCCCGTCGGCAGCTATGCCCCCAGCAAGCTCGGCCTCTATGACCTCGCGGGCAATGTCGCCGAGTGGGTCATCCCCGCTAGCAGCAGTTATATCCGTGGTGGTAGCTGGGCGTCGGATTCTACCGAACTACTCAATAACAAATTCGTCCTGGTCGCTAAGGACAGCCTCATCGAGAAAACCGGGATTCGCCTCGCTCTAAGAGATGACCGCATACCTGCCATCGCTGATGTCGATAAACCTCAGCCCCAACTCGTCACCGCAGGCACAGGCGCAGGCCACACGATCACCTTCAGCGTCACCGCTACCGGGGCACCACCGCTCACTTACCAGTGGTTGAAAAAAGGTGTCGCCATCGCTGGCAAGACCACCACCACTTTATCCATCCCCAATGCTCAGCTAACTGATGGCGCTGAATACAGCGTCAAAGTCTCCAACGCGCTTAAAACCATCACCAGCCCCACCACCAGCGCCACCGTTGTGGATACGACCTCTGCCACTGTTTATGTACCACTGAGCACCAGCACCAGGACAAAGCTCAAAACCCTTGTGGGAGGCCCCACCACCGACCTCCAATACAACTGGAAGGTCGGTGCCAACACGCCGATGACCTTTTTCAGCATTGGCGACACCTTTGTCGCAAACGGTGCCACGACCCCGACCTTCAGCATCTTCAATGTCCAATGTTACTTGGACGTGACTTCCACTGGCCTTGTCACGCTCAACTACCCTGGTTCTAGCTACTTCCAGGACTTCCAGTGTGCCATCTCCAAGACGGGCGTCGCCACCCCAGTGAACAGCGGCATCACCCACTTCCAAGTCGTCATCCAACCCATTATTCCTGCTTTTAGCTTTCCTAGCACAGGGCGCATTGGGACAGCTTTCGGTGACTTCACTATCCCCCTCCACTCGCTCTATTTTCGTTATCCCCAGTCCTATACCATCACTGGCCTGCCCAAGGGCATGGCCTATGACAAGATCACAGGCCGTATTTACGGCACTCCCACCACTGCGGGCTCCTTCCTCATCTCCGTCTTTGGCCATAGCTTGTATGGAGTCAGCGACAAGGTGACCTCCATCCTCAACATCGGCCCACTTCCCGGCAAATACGTCGCCCCACTCAGCCGTTCCACCGTCCTCAACGACGACTTCGGTGGACTCCTCACTCTCGACACGACCTCCACCAATACATACACAGGTAAGGTTGTTCTCGGCACCAAGACCTACCCTATCAAAGGCAACCTCATCGCCCCCACAACGGGCAATCTCTACACGGGCAGAGCCGTCATTCCCCTCACCGCCCCAAACGCTCTTCAGCTCGATTTCACCATCGACGCCACCGCACCCAATACCGACCTGCTCGCAGGCACCCTCGGCACCGTCACCCTGCCAGCCACGACTCCCGGCAACACCATCGCCATCAATGGCTGGCGCAATCGTTTCGCTACCCTCACCCCCAACACTGCTCAGGTCGGCCTGCACAACCTCAGCCTCGATCTCGACACCGCCGACAAACACACCACAGGCATCACCAACCTCGACAAGCCCCAGGGCATGAGCTTTGCCAGCATCACCGTCACCGCCAACGGCACGACAACATTTGCTGGTCGCCTCGCTGACGACACCGCCTTCACCACCACCAGTGTCCTCGGCCCCACAGGCCAGGTACCCGTCTGGCAGATGCTCTACGGCAACAAAGGTTCCATCGTCGGCGGTTGTAGCATCACAGCCAATGCCGCCCACACCGTGGGTGCCCTCGCTAGCAGCCCCATCACCTGGCAGAAAAAAGCCCAGCCCTTGACGGTGAGAACGTATCAGTCCGGTTTTGGCCCGCTCACCCTTACCCCTTCGGGCGGCAAATACATCGTCCCCGCTGCGACCCCAGCCCCCAGCCATAAGCTTGTCATGGGCTTAGCAGACAGCCCCGTCGTCGCTAACAACGCGAAACTCAGCCTCACCCAGGCCGGCGTCACCACCTCCACCACCTGGGCTAGCACCCCTGGCATTGCCGACACCCTCTTTAGCGTCTCCCTCGCCAATCTTGCCACCTTCACGCCTGCCACCAACCCAGGCAAAGCCAGCCTCAAATTCACTGCTGCCACAGGCGACTTCACGGGCACCTTTACCCTCGCCGAGCCGACCCCTGCAGGCAGCAAGGCCACCTTCAAAGGCAAGATCATCAGCACCAGCAACCACGGTCACGGCTACTTCATCTTGCCCGCCCTTGCTCCCGCAGCGATCCTCTCAGGCCGCGTCGAACTCATGGCCAATCCGTAAAGCTTTTGATCGCAGTTGCGCGTTCGGGCAATCAAACAAACCCTTCGCGCAGCACACCCCCGTAGTGGTAGATTTCACCATGTCGTGCTCTGCCACATCACTGCGCCGCCCAGGTCGTAGGCTCATTGCCTCCGCCCTCCTCGGCCTCGTCGCACTCACTCACGCTCGTGCCGAAGAGGAGCCCACCGAGAAGGCCCCCTTCATCGACCAAACCCTTGAGCGCTCCGCCGAGTTCTATGCCTCGGGGATGAAAAGCCTCGTCAAAGAAGTCGTCAAAATCACAGGCACCACACCCGATAAAGAAGCGGCCCTCGCCAAAGAAGCGCAGAAGGCCGTCGATGACAAAATGGCCAAATCCAAACGCGGCCTCTGGAAGACCTGGAAAGAAATGGCCGTCGATGGGCAAATCGATCAAGTCCAGTTCTGGGACAGCTATCGCAGGCTCCCTGAGGCCATCCTCACCCCCGACAAATCACCCATTTGGAAGGACGCCCTCGCCACCATCCTCTCGCCCTCCCAGCTCCTCCTTTGGGACGCCGAAGCCAACCAACGGCGTGGTCGCATTGAAAAAGCCATCAACGACTATTTAGTCAAAGGTCGCGATGCCTGGAAGCTCAAGCGCATCGAAGCCCGCAAGCCCGAAGGCGAAGAACTCATCACCGAGTATCAACTCCCCGAGCCCGCCGCCCTCGGCCTGCGCAATGGCATTGAAGTGATCGTCACCCAGTCCCTCAGCGCCTGGGGGCAGGGCCTCGAAAAACAAATCCGTGAGTATGTGAAGAGCGCCTTCCTTGGCGGAGCCGAGGAGCGCATCAAGCAACTTGAAGACGGCCAGCTAAACTTCGCCACCACCGCCGAGCCCGCCGCCCTCGAAGCTGAGTTAGTCCACTGGAAAGCCCTGCTCAAAACTCACCTCGGCGAGTCGCTCTACGCCCAGTGGGCCTCTCGCGAACAGCAGCGCCTCGACCGCCGCGTCCGTGCCCTCGCCATGATCGCCACCGCCGAACTCGACAAAAAAATCCGCCTTTCTCCCCAGCAGCGCCCCCAGGTCGAAGCCACCCTCACTCGCGTCATCCAGACCTCCATCACCAAAGTGGATGCCTTCCTCCAAGAAAACTACGCCAACTCCGAACTCCTCCTCATGGTGCTCAACGGCGTCCCCACCGAAGAAATGAAAACCCTCATCGAGGCCGATCAACAAGTCGGCTGGCGAACCCTTGCCAGTCGTTACAGCTCCTGGTGGAACCAGTTTAAATGATGAGTGATGAATGCAGAATGATGAATGGAAACCATGAATCCAATGCCTAGCTCCCAGCCGATTTTTCAACGCAGACGCACCACGCTTGCCCAGCGGCTCGGGGCATTCATCATGGGGCTGGCACTCATCCTTCATCCTGCATCGTTTAGCCTCGCCGACGAGTCTCTCACTGAGGAGGAGCGCATCACCCGCGCCATCTCCGATACCCTCGCCGCCTCTGCCGACACCGCCGCCCTCAATCGCCGTCGTGAAATGGAAATCCTCATGGGTGACATCCGTCGCGTCACTTCGCTCGCTCCCGAGCGCCTGCGCCTCCTCGAAATCGCTGCCAAAGGAGCCATCGACCACAGCCTCGACAACTGGCGTGTTAGTCAAGAGCAGCACGTTCGCCAGCAAGCCCAAGGCACCACCGTCGTCGCCGTGCAGCAGCGCATCGCCAACGCTGGCGAAGTGCAAATCGGCAGCAGCAGCGCCGCCGACCACCCGCTATGGGTAAAGACCCTCACCCAGACCTTAAAACCCGACGAGCAGCAGCGCTACGCTCAAGCTGAAGCCGAGCGCAAAGACTACCGCCAGCGTGCTATCAACGCCATCCTCATGGCCGAACTCGAGCGCCGCCTCGGCCTCACTGCCCACCAGAGCGACAAACTCGCCCCCCTCGCCGAACGCACCCTCACCGACTACCTCCCCGACATGAGCAACTACATCGACCGCGGCAGCGGCATCGACTTCCGCATGTTGCTCCTCATCCTCTCCGGCATGAACCCCACCGAAGCCCAGGCCATCATCACCCCCGCCCAGTGGCAGCGTTGGCAAGAAATCACCAACGACTACGCAGGCTGGTGGCAGGGTATCGAGCAGCAACACAGAGCGAGAGTAGGAGGCACAAGAAAATGATGAATGATGAATGCAGAATGATGAATGGAATACCGATGCTGAGTGGTGAGCGTGGTGTGATGAATGAATGCCGCAGTAGCAATTTAGGCATTCATCACTCATCATTCATCATTCATCACTTCTTCGCCGCCCTCTGCCTTCTACTCCCTCTCGCGCTCTTCGCCCAGTCGCCGCTCCTTCGTTACGGCGGCGAGATTCCCCCCGAAGTCGATAGCATCTACGAGCGTGGCCTCACATGGCTCGCCGCCAAGCAGTCCCCCGATGGCCAATGGCAGGACGGGCAAAATGGTGCGGGCCAGACGGGCCTCTGCGTGATGGCCTTCCTCGCCAGCGGCGAAGACCCCAACTACGGCAAATATGCCCCCAACATCCGCCGCGCCCTGCGCCACATGATTATCTCGCAGGACGCCACCACCGGCTACCTGCCCAACAGCATGTACCACCACGGCTTCGCCATGCTCGCCCTCGCTGAATCCTACGGCGTCATCGACGAATCCCTCCTATGGGACAGCGGCACTCCCGAAGGCCAGCGCCGCCCCATCACCAAGGTTTTGGACGCTGCCGTCCGTTGCGCCGCCACCTCCGCCAAAAAGAATAGCATGTCCGCTTGGCGATACACCCCAGACGCCACCGATGCCGACACCAGCGTCGCCGGAGCCGTGCTCATGGGCTTACTCGCCGCCCGCAATGCAGGTATGGACGTGCCGGATGAAACCATCAACGGCGGCATCGAATACATGCGCCGCTGCACTTCCAAAACGGGCGGCTACGTCGCCTACTCCGGCGGCTTCGGTGGCGCAGGCGAGAGCATGGCCCGCTCCTCCATCGCCACCCTCGTCTTTGCCATCGGCAAACACAAAGACTGGGAGGAATTCGCCGCTACGCTGAAGCACATCTCCAGCAACCTCGAACACCGCGAGAGCGGCCACCCCGAGTACTACCGCTACTACGCCGCGCAGGCCCTTTTCCAGGGTGACTACGAAGCTTGGCAGAAGTGGAACAAAGGCACCACACGCCTCTTCAAAGAAACCCAAGCCAGTGACGGCGGCTTCAGCAACAGCAGCTACCAGACCGCCATGGCCCTGCTCGCCCTCGGCTTAAACTACCGCTTCCTGCCCGTGTATGAGCGCTGAGCCCCATAGTTGCGATTGCCCAAGTCCCAGCGTTCCAAAAGGACGGCTGAGCGCCCTGCTTCGGCCACTACAGGCTTTGGGTGTTACCCTCCTGTTCCTCCTCCCCACCGTCCTCCACGCCCAAGTTCCCCCTCAAATCCGCATCCAAGGTGGCGGACTCGTCATCCTCAATGGCGGCAACCTCATCATTAACGGCAATCGTTTCTTCAGCGGCGGCCAGCCCCTCATCACCCCCTCAGCGCCCGTTTCTGTTCACGGCCCACGCCTCCTCTGGGCCAATGGCGAGACACTACCCGGCCAACTCCTCAGCGCTGCCGATAGCACCCTCACCTGGAGTTCCCCCCTCTTCGCCGAGCCCCTCGTCCTGAGTTCCGCTAGCCTCCGGCGCATCGACTTCCCTCCTATCGCGGCCAAGGCGAGCCCAGAGCCCTTCAGCATCCTCTTTCGCAATGGCGACCTCATGCACGCCGACATCGTCAGTCTCACAGACGATACCCTCACCCTCCGTCGCATCGGCCAGCCGGATATGGCCGTGCCCATGGCGCAAATTCAGACTATCCGCCGCCATATCGGCCTACCCTATCAAGGCCCTAGCGGCCTCGCAGGCTGGCAGAGCCACCTCACCCATCGCCTCGCCGACTGGTCCAATGGCGAGCGCGGCACCCTCACCACCCATACCTGGAATCGCGCCATCGCCCTCCCCGTTGACCTCCCTCAGAGCGTCCTCATTGAGTTCACTATCACCGCCAGCAAGCGCCCCCAGTTCAGCCTCGGCTTCAGCAAAGCCGAAGATGAATCGCCCAAAATCGAAACCTGGGAAGACGAACTCGTCGTCACCGACGCCCTTGCCTTCAAACCCCTGCGCACCCTACAAGCCACCGACCGCAGCGTCGCTCTGCGCCTCACTTGGGATCGCACCAGCCACATCTTCACCCTCCACGACCAATCGGGCAAATCCCTCGCCAGCATCACCGCCAAGCGCCCCATCCGCCAGCCCGCCATCGTCCTCCGCAACAAAGGCAGCGACCTCACCCTAGCGCACCTCAGCATTCGCCCCTGGAATGGCCAGCCCCTCCCCCAGCTCGATGCCAAAGCCCCACGCATCGACTTCCTCGGCGGTCGCGCTCTTAATGCCACCCTGCGTGGCCTCGCCGCTGGCTGCGAGGCCGTCCCCACCGACGGCAGCACCCCCATCGCCCTCGCATGGGATCAGCTCGCCGCCTTCGATGCTGGCCCAGCCTCCACCCCTCAACCACCACCCCTCAACCCTCCACCACCCGCCACCCGCCTCGCCTTTGCCGACGGCAGCACCCTCACCGGCGACCTCGTCAACATCACCAACGGCCTCGCCACCGTCCGCACCCCCATCGCCACCGAGCCCCTCACCGCCCCCATCGCTGGCCTCACTCGCATCACCCTCCAAGAGCCCGCCGCGCCCGATGCCGCACCCGACCTTTCGCTCGCTCAGCTTGATGAACTCACCCTCGGCGGCACTACGCTGCACGGCACGCTCGCAGGCACGGGCGAGGCCACCTTCCGCTGGCTTGCCCCCGGCGCGACCCAGCCCGTCGCCCTCGCCAGCCCCACCCCGCCCGATACCACCATCACCCGCGCTATCCCTTCCGCCTCTCAGCCTTCGACTCTCAATCCTCAGCCACCTTCCCCCGCGCTCTTTTTCCTCCGCGACGGCAGCATCGTCCCCGGCGAACTCACCCGCATCACCCCCGAAGGCGCAGGCATGAAGAGCCCCATCACCGCCCTCGACCACATCGCTGCCACCGCCCTCAGCGCCATCCACTTCCGCCCCACCGCCACCCAGGCCGATGGCTTCGACGACACCGCTTGGCAAGTCATCAACGGCAGCGAAACCGAAGCCCAGCTCAGTCCCGAAAAACTCATCCTCAGCGGCGCAGGCAGTATCGGTCACCCCAGCATTTTATTTGGCAATCAACTCAGCTTCGACCTCTCCATGCCCAGCTTTTGGGGAGCCATCGCCGTGCAACTCTTCGTCGGCGACTTGCAAGAAAAGCAGCCCGCCACCCAAGTCCACTTCCTCTTCTCCAGCGAAGACTTCTGGTGTGCCATCGAGGATCCCGAAGGCGGCTCCCGCACCAGCGAACAACTGCGTGGCCTCACCCAGAAAACCGTCCGTGTCCGCCTCCAGTTCAGCGACAGCCAAATGCAAATCTTTGCCAACGATCTCCCCCTCATCACCGCCCCGCTCGACTCCGCCAAGCGCAAAGGCACAGGCCTCGCCTTCGCCCCCTCCACCATGTGGGGCAACAACCAAGCCCGCATCGTCGAGATCACGAACTTCAGCGTGCGCACTCAGGCCGACTTCTTGCAGCTCCCCAGCATCAACCCCCAAGCTCGCGAGCAAGCTCTTTTAATTCCCCGCTTCCGGCGCGACACCCCGCCCACCCACGTCCTCCTCGCCCCCAATGGCGACCTGCTCCGTGGCCGCATCGAAGGAGCCACCGCCAAGAGTCTCAAATTCGTCTCCGGTGTCGAAACCATCAGCGTGCCGACCGAGCGCATCGCCGCCGCCGTGTGGCTGAAACCTGCCGTTGAGGAAAAGGTGAAATCTGAGGCTGCGGCAGCAGCTCCCCCGGCCCCGGCCATCCCACCCGCCCAGCCCGAGAATGAAAATACAGAGTTTCATCCCACCCACTGGCTCACCCTCAAGGACGGCGCACAGCTCGCCCTAGCCGTGCAAAAATTCGACCCCGACACCATCATCGCCACCTCCCCCACGCTCGGCCTTTGTCGCATCCCCCTGCCGTCCGTCTCCATCCTTCGCATCGCCGCCCCACCGCCCTCATCTGCCACCCTCGCCTACCAGGACTGGCAACTCCACTACGCCCCCGAGCCCGTCCTACCCGAGACAGGCGGCGAGGCCTCCCCCCTGCTTGGCAAGGCCGCCCCCGACTTCACCCTCCCCCTCGCTGGCGGCGGCCAGTTCCAGCTCGCCGCCGAGAAAGGCACCATCATCGTCCTCGACTTCTGGGCCACCTGGTGCGGCCCCTGCGTCGCCGCCATGCCCGAGCAAATCAAGACCCTGGCCCAGTTCGCCGGGCAGCCTGTTAAATTCATCGCCATCAACCAAGGCGAGCCCGAAGCCCCCATCTTAAAATTCCTCCAACAGCGCCACTGGGCGCTCACCGTCGCCCTCGATCAGCAGCAAGAGGTCGGCAAAAAATACGGCGTCGAAGGCATCCCCCACACCGTCATCATCGGCCCCACAGGCAACATCGAATACAGCATCACCGGAGCCGCCCCCGGCAACGCCGAACAAATGGCCGCCGTCATTCGCAAGCTACTAGGCCTCAAAACCGCCTCCGCCTTTTAGCAACAGCATCGCCCTCTGCAGCCCAGCCGGATAAACCCACCCGTACCCGAATGAAAGTGGAAGGCCTACACCGCCAAAGCATCGAGCCCCTACCCGGCAGCCGAGCCGTGCAGATACTCGATCAAACCCTGCTGCCGCACGAAATAATCTGGCGTGAAGTGCGCACCCTCGATGCCGCCGCCGATGCCATTTCACACATGCTCGTGCGCGGTGCCCCCTTGATTGGTGTCACGGCAGCCTTTGGATATGCCTTGGCCGCCCAGCGCGACGCCACCGAGCACGGCCTCGCCGCCGCCTATGATCAGCTCTTGGCCACCCGCCCGACGGCGGTGAATCTCCGCTGGGCACTGGATCGGATGCGCACCCATCTCCAGCCCTTGCCACCTGCGGCCAAGGCCGATGCCGCTTGGCTGGAAGCCGTAAAAATCAGCACCGAAGATGTCGCCGCCAACGCCGCGCTAGGGCGGCATGGGCTCGAAGTCTTCCGCCAAGTCCTCGCCGCCAAACAAAGCGACACGCTCAACCTTATGACCCACTGCAACGCAGGCTGGCTCGCCTGCGTGGACGGCGGCACCGCTCTCTCGCCCATCTACCACGCCCACGACGCAGGCATCAACGTGCATGTCTGGGTCAGCGAGACGCGCCCGCGCAACCAAGGAGCCTCGCTCACTGCCTGGGAACTGCGCCAGCATGGCGTGCCGCACACCCTTGTCGTGGACAATGCCGCCGGTCACCTACTCCAGCGCGGGCTCGTCGATGCCTGCATAGTCGGTGCCGACCGCGTCGCCGCGAATGGCGACGTGGCGAACAAAATAGGCACCTACATGAAGGCACTCGCCGCCAAGGCCCACAACGTCCCCTTCTACGTCGCCATGCCCACCAGCACCATCGACTGGACGATCTCAGACGGCATCCGCGACATCCCCATCGAGCAGCGCAGCCAGCACGAAGTCACCCACCTCGCCGGGCAGGGCAGCGCAGGCCTCCGCCAGGAAATCCTCATCGCCCCCACAGGCACCCACGCCAGGAACGACGCCTTCGACGTCACACCCGCCGCCCTCGTGACCGCCTTCATCACCGAGCAAGGCGTCTGCCGAGCTAATACTGCGGATTTACGCCGCATGGCATCAGGCGGAGAGTGAACTCCTCCCCCTCTCATAGTCTCCCTGTCTCCCCCTCTGATTGTCTGATTGTCCCCCCTTGCGAGATCGCGCCGTTGCCTTTGTTGCTTCGCGCCTTCGGTGTGCCTGGGGTTTGCTACGGTGCTGACTCGGCGTGTAGATTCGTCGCATGGCTTCTATTCTCACGACCACGGTTGGCTCTTATCCTGTTCCCGATTGGCTTGCGGCGCTGCCGAGTGAGCAGGCGCTCATCGACGCGACGCGGGTCGTGTTTAACCAGCAGCGGCAGGCGGGGATCGACTTGCCGACGGATGGGGAGCTGTACCGCTTTGATGTGAATCACCCGGATACCAATGGCATGATCGAGTACTTCGTCAGTCGGCTGGGGGGCATTGATAGCCGGGTGAGTCGGGCGGATGGCGTGGCGTTTCGGGCGAAGCGGGAGATGGGCTTTCGCAACAAGCCTGCCGCCGTGGTGCGTGGCCCCATCACGGAGGGCAGCCTCAATTTGCCAGATGACTGTGCGCGGGCGGCGAAGGTGGCTGGGGGCGAGTTTAAATTCACCCTCACTAGCCCCTACATGCTGGCTCGGACTTTACTCGATGAGCACTACCACGACATGGAGGGGCTGACGATGGCGCTGGCGGATGCGATGGCGGCGCAGGCGGCGGAGCTGGACTGTGCGTGCGTGCAGGTTGATGAGGCAAATGTGCCTGGAAATCCTGTGGATGGGCCGCTAGCGGCGCGGGCGATCAATCGCATCCTGGATGCGGTGAAGGGGCAGCGGGCGGTGCATTTTTGCTTTGGCAACTACGGCGGGCAGACGATTCAGAGCGGGGCTTGGGATGTGCTGTTGGAGTTTTTGAATAGCCTGCACGCGGATCATTTGGTGCTGGAGCTTGCCCATCGCCCGAAGGAGGATTTGGACGCGCTGAAAGACCTCGCGCCACACATTGGCATTGGCCTGGGGGTGGTGGACATCAAGGTGAACCATGTGGAGTCGCCGGATGAGATCGCACGCGCCATCGAACTCGCCGAACGCAAGCTGGGCGCGGGGCGAGTGAAGTTCATCCACCCCGACTGCGGCTTCTGGATGCTGAAGCGCTCGGTGGCGGATCGGAAGATCGAGGCGCTGGCGTTGGGGCGGGATTTGTTTGCGGGGCGGTGAGGCGGCTCAGCGCTCGTCCACACCGCGCATCGTCGGCTTCACCTGCCAGTGCTCGTCGAAGAAGTCTGCGGCGACGGCTTTCCCTGCGCTCTCGGCAGTCGGTGGCTGGGTGATGTCGAGGATGGCCCAGTCGGGGAGCTTGGGGTTTTGCAGGCTGTTGGTCTTGTCGTGCGCTTCACGGAAGGTGAGGCCGGAGTTGAGGACAACATAGGGGCCGCGGCCCCATGAGTTGCGATAGCCCAGGCTCAGAATGTGATCAGTGCTCGGTGCGGTGATGGCTGGCTGGGTACGCGCTGCGATGGATTTCGCGTTCCAATCAAACGGCAGCGCCTTGTCCTTCATCATGGTCTGGATCATGGAGTTGGACTGCGGTGTTCCCCAAAGGACGATGCTCGCATCGGCGAAGTCATTGCCTGAGATTTCGGACTGCCGCTTGATGACGGGATCGCCGCGCATCAAGCCTCTCCAGCGCTGGATGAAGTGTGCGCTCTCGCTCTTTACCCATTTGTCCGCGCTTGTTTCACCTGTTGGGGCGGAGTCGGGCAGGACGATGATGAAGCGATGCTTGAAGGCGTCGTCGATGGTGCCGCTGCTGGCATTCCGCTTTTCGGTGAAGTAGGCATCATCCACGGCGGTCTTGGTGAGGGGCTGCCATTGGTTGTTGCGGCGTTCCAGGTAGAAGTAGCTGAGATAGCCGGAGTAGAATCCGTGATGCTGTTGGGCCACTTTGTTGACCTGCTGGCCGTCGATCAGCACATCAATCGTGCTGGATTTATCGCTCCCGGATTTGAATCGCGTCGGATCAAGCGCGAGCACACGAACGTTCTTGGTGGTGAGGGTTACGGCAGCGTCGCCTGTGACTTCGGCTTCGATGCGGCAGTCTTCCCACTGCTGCTCCATGCGCTCGACGCTGACCCAGAACTGTCGGTTGTAGGCCAGCGTGCGCGTTTGCAGCACCACTTTTCTCGGCATCGGATCGCGCCCCTTCGCTACCGCTGCTTCAACGAGTTTCTGCACGTCTTTGATGACTTCGGGGTGATACTTGTGCCCCATGCCAGGGCCGATGAGATGCGGCACTTTGAGGCCTTCTTTGCCCAGCACTTCCATCATGTATTCAGCCGAGTCTCGCTGGGCATCCACCTCGCCGGAGTAGCTGATGAGCGGCACGTTGAAAAAATTGCGGGCGTAGTCGGGCACGTCGTACACGCCCCACAGCGTTTGCTCATACCAGGGGGGCATCTTGTCGGGGGTGATCTTTTGGTAGCGCTGCACATCCACAAACCCGGCGCCGGTATGCACGCAGGCCCACTGGTCGGCGAAGTGGGCACCGAGGTGCCACGCGCCTGCGCCGCCCATGCTGAAGCCGGCGAGGGCGATGCGGTTTGTATCCACGTTGAATCTCGCCGTAGCGTCGTCGCGGGCCTCGAAGACATCCGTCTCGCCAGCGCTCTTCCAGCCGTTGCAGTAGCGGCCAAAGGGATGGATCACAATCGTGCCTGCGGGTTGAAACTGGCCGGGCTTCTTGGCCATCAGGCGGCTGTAAACGAAGTGGATGTCGGTGGCGGTGTCGCCTCGGCCATGCAGCCAGATCCACATCGGCACGAGCTTTTTGCCAGCGCCATAGTCGAGCCCCTCGGGCACCTCCACGCCGTAGGGCTGGGCGCTGTCGTCGATGCGCGAGTAGAAGCCGAGCACCTTCTGGCCACTGCCCATCATCCAGGGCGTTTCGTTCTTCGCCAGCGCCGCGATGCGGGCCTTCGCCTCGGTGAGCAGGGCGGTGGCTTTCTTCACACCGTCCTCGGGCTTCTTGTCGTACCACTCGTGGAAGTCCAAGGCGTAGCGCACGGCCTTGATGAAGATCGCTGCATCGGCGGAGCGCTCGTGTTTCTTCACCGCCTCGAAGGCTTTGGCAACGGCAGCGAGTTCGACTTCGAGGCTGGCCTGTTGCTCGGCGGAAAGGTCGGCGGTGGGCTTTGGCGGCAGGCTGCCTTTGAAGGAGGCGGTGGCTCCGTCGGCGCGGAGCTGGGCGTGGGCGGCGGTGGTGAGAAGCAGGAGAGCGAGGATGGAGCGCATGGGGGAACTAGGTGCGCTCGCTGGGGGCCTATTCTGTCAGTCGAAGTGGTCGCAATGTGCCGAGATTGAGCCATCTTTTCCCCTGTGAATGCTGTGCTGCCCATCGCTCTGTTTCTCTGCTGCGGCTCGGCCTTGCAGTCGCGCGAGCTGCCCACGCTCAGCGCTGGCCGCATCGCCGCTGCGCGTGGCTACTCCTTGCAGCAGACGGAAAAGGCGCTGCTCGTGGAGCAGCATGGCAAGGTGATCCACGAGACCTACGCGGCAGGGGTGACGGCGAAAGACGAGCTGAAAATCTACAGCGGCACGAAGCTCTTCTGGTGCCTCGCCGCGCTGGCGGCAGTGAATGAGGGGCTGCTGAAGCTCGACGCGCCCGCAGCGCAATGGCTGCCTGCCTGGCGCGAGGATGCGGCTAGAGGCGCGGTGACGCTGCGGCAGTTGCTGGACTTCTCCTCGGGGCTGGAGCCTGGCTTTAGCTTGCACCAGGACGGGCTGGCGAATCGCGATGGGATGGCGCTCAAAAAGCCACTGGTGGGGACGACGGGGCGCAGTTTTATCTATGGGCCGAGTGGTTTGCAGGTCTTCCATGCGGGGCTGGCCGAGGCGCTGAAGCCCAAGAGCGAGACGCCCACCCATTACCTGGAGCAGCAGGTGCTGAAGCCCCTGCGACTCGGCCCCCAGCGCTACGTGGCCGATGCCTCGGGCAAGCCGCTGCTGGCGGCGGGCTTCATGCTCACCGCGCGCGAGTGGCTGCGAATGGGCCAGCTCATCCTGCACCAGGGCAGGGGGGTGGTGCCCGAGTCCTTGTTTGCCGAAACCCTGCGCGGCAGCCGTGCCAATGCCGCCTTTAGCCTGGGCCTCTGGAACAACCGTGCCGCCAACGATACCCAGGCTCGCGAGGTGAATGTGGAGGCGATGCTGCACAAAAAATGGCAAGAGCAGACCTGGAGCCGCGCCTGCCTATGCAAGTCCGCCCCCGCCGATCTCGTGGCCTGCATCGGCTCGCATGGGGTAAGGCTCTACGTGGTGCCCTCGCAGGGCTTGGTGATCGTGCGGCTGGCGAATACCGACGGCTACTTCAGCGATGCCGAGTTCCTGCGGCGGTTGTTTGCAGGATCGTAGGGCGGGGTGCCATCCGCGTCTTATTAGCTCTCTGTTTTGACGGTGGGATGATGGCGGTTGTGCCAAGTGTGCTGGTCGGCAAGCTCTGCCTCGTAAGTCGTCTCGTCGGTAGCAATTCTGCTGTGACAACACCAGTCGAAGCAAACCACCCGCCTCTTATCGGTCTTGATTCTGTCGGTGTCCATAGCCGTATCCAATGTTGCCGATTTGATCGCTTCGGAGGGAATGCCATCCTTCCCAAGACTATCGAGGAACCAAGCTTGCATCTCGGATGCGATTTGGAGCTGGAGCAATCCTTGTGTGTTGTGCGTCGCTTGGCCGGCAAGAATGTCGAAGTGTATAGATCCCGATGGTAAATCTGCCAGAACCTCCAAGTCGGCACCCATCCGCCAACCAATTGCCATGTGGCACAGGGCGTCAGCGTAATGTTGGATGACTCCACTTCTCATTTTCTTGAGCCAACAGAGGGCTTTGTGAAAATCAACACTCGTTTCGCAGCGAGCCGCGCCGCGTTCCGGTAAACTCCGCCCCGCCGCCTCACTTCTGTGCAGGCCCGCAGCAAAATAATTCTGAGTCTTTCTGCTTTTGTTCTGGTGTTGGTCTTCCGTATTTCGTTAAATCGCGTTGGAATAGGCATTCCCCCGTTAGTTTTCTGGCTTTGACCCATGACTGCGCCCACCTCACCTAGTGATACAGCTTCCACGGCAGGGGGAGGGCGTGCCGTGGCTCGCTCGCAGGCGGGCAGAACGTCGGGGGCGCGTGCCTTACATCGCTTTTATGCCTCAAGATTGTGCCGTGCGGGTGTCGTGATCGACTTTCTGGCCTCAAGATTCTGCCGTGCGAGCGTCGCACGGCAGATTCTGGCCGTCCGATTCTGCCGTGCGGGCGTCGCGCGGCACTTTCGCGAGGCTGGCGAGGGGCGTGCGACGCTCCCATCGTTCAAAATTGCGACAAATTCGGGCCGCGCGAGCCTCGCACGCCCCGATCTGGCCGCAAGATTCTCGATCACGACACCCGCGCGCCACGATCTGACGGCCCTTTTCCACCCCTCGGCACCATGAGAGTGATCCGATTTGACGAGGGCTTTCGCTTTGATGACCCGAACTCGTTTTGGGGGGATCCCTCCTACCAATTAGAACCCGGCGACCCCGGCTACATCAATACCGGGCTAGAGCCCGGTGCCACCCAACCCAAAACCAACCACACCACCATGAGTGCCTCCAATGAAACACCTCGGAATCTGAAAGTACTGCTCGCTCTCGGGCATGATTTTGCCGTCGGCCTGACCCAGTTGCAGGACGTCATCGGCATGCATCACCATCGCGGCACCACGGTGCTCGCCGCCCTGGCGAAGCTGGAGGGCGACCCCGCCGCCCCGGCGGGCAGCAATGCCAATAAGGGGTCGCAACTGGTGTTCAAGGACTGCGAGAATACCCTGGACGCCGCGCAGGCCGCCATGGTGGCGCTGAGCGATGGCGCGGTGAAAACCCTGCTCTCCGGCTACCGCACCCTCATGGACGGGGTGAACGGCCACAGCTACAACGCCGGGTGGGCCGCCGCCGGATTCACCAACAACAAGACCGCCGTGCCCAGCAACCACGGCGACCGCCTGACGCTGCTGGCCGCGATGCGTGCCTACCTGGTGGCCCACCCCACGCATGAGGGCAGCCTGCCCCAGCCCAGCGGCCCCGCCCTGGCGGTGACCGCCGCCGCCGCGCTGGCGCTGCACACCCAGTTCAACACCGCACGCGCCCTGGTGAACACCCTGGGCGGCACGCAGGAAACTTGCAAAAACCTGCGCGACGCGGACTCCGACGGCCTGTTTGACGAGATGTCCGGCGGCATCGCTGAAGTGCGCGATCTGCTGCCCGCGAATGACCCGCGCTGGGAGACCCTGGGGCTGAACATTCCCGCCAATCCCACGCCGCCCGAGGCCGTGGCCAGCCTGACGCTGATCCCCGCTGGCACCGGCAAGGAACTCGCCGCCTGGCCCCACGCGCGCCGCGCCGCGAGCTACCGCATCTTCATCAAGGTGGCAGGTATTGATGTGGACTTCCGCTTCGTGGATCGCTCGCAAGACCTGGAATACACGATCAAAGGCCTCGCCGCCGGGCAGGACATCTCCGTCTATGTACTGGCCACCAACGCAGCCGGCGATGCCCCGCCCTCGCCCACGGTGACAAAGATCGTGGGGGCGTAGGAGGAGGGGGAGAGGTGGGAGGTCGGAGGTGGGAGGTCGGAAGTGGGAGGCTGGGATTCTACATCGCGGCGAGCAGGTATCTCAGTTGTTCTGGCTTGCCTCGCGCCATGGCTTTCCGCTAGCCTCTCTTTTTTATGCGTTCACTCCCGCTACTTACCCTCCTCGTCACCCTCACGGCACTGCTCGTGCCCAGCCAAGCTGCGGAGGACTTCTGCGGCCACTGCGGCAAGAATCAGTTGCCCGCTCCCATTCACCCGACGCCGGGCCGGAAATTCGCCCGTGATCGGTTCGTGGAT
>JANOAR010000136.1:0-15343 GCA_031411235.1 Verrucomicrobiota bacterium
GAGCTTGGCTGCTAGCAGGCGATACGCGGGTATGGTTGGCACGCCGAGGTTGTCGGCGACGGCGACGAGCTGGGCATCGGTGCTAGCGTTGAGTTGGGCGAGAGCGGCATCGTCGCGTGGATCGACTTCGACGACGCCTGCATCTTCATAGATGAAGTCGGGCCGGAAGTCGCCCATGCGGTCGAGCTTGTGAGCAATCTTGGCGTGGTTGGCGGCGCGGATGGCGACTTGGATGACGCCCTCGCCACCGATTTTGGCCCCTGCTTTTTCCAGCGGAGTCGTCGCACGCCGGACATAGCTGAAGGGGTCATAGCTGGGGGTGGGCAATGCCTCGCCCGTTGCTGCGAGCGCCTTGGCATCACCGAGATGGCGCACGCGCTGGGCCAGTGCGATGGCCACAGGGATTTCATGCACGCTGTCCTCGGTCAAGGACACGCGAATGGTGTCGCCGATGCCATCGCTCAACAGCGAGCCGATGCCGATGGCGCTCTTGATGCGACCATCCTCGCCGTCGCCAGCCTCGGTGACGCCGAGGTGGATGGGGTAGGCCCAAGAGGAAGGATGAAGGATGAAGGATGAAGGATGAAGGTCAGCAGGCTGGGCCTCATCGGAGTCGAGCTGGGCAAGCCGCGCGACGAGCAGGCGGTAGGCTTCGATCATGACCTTGGGGTTACTCGATTTCATGCTGAAGATGAAGTCGTGGTAGTCCATGTCGCGGGCGATGCGGGCGAACTCCAGGGCACTCTCCACCATGCCCAGTGGGGTGTCGCCATAGCGGTTCATGATGCGGTCGCTGAGCGAGCCGTGATTCGTGCCGATGCGGATGGCGATGGCTCGCTCCTGGCAGAGTTTCACCAGCGGGCTGAAGCGCTCGCGGATGCGGCCCAGCTCGGCCTCATACTGCTCATCGGTGTACTCGATGATCTTGAATTTCTTCGAGTCGGCGTAGTTGCCGGGGTTGATGCGCACCTTGTGAACCCACTTCGCGGCTTCCATCGCGGCGTCGGGTTTGAAGTGGATGTCAGCGACGATGGGCACGTCGCAGCCCTTGGCCTGGAGGCCCGCGACGATGTGCTGGAGATTGGCGGCGTCCTTCACCGTGGGAGCGGTAATGCGCACGATCTCGCAGCCCACATTGACGAGCGCCAGTGTCTGCGCGATGCACTGCTCGGTGTCCATGGTGTCGCAGGTGAGCATGGACTGGACGCGGATGGGATTGCTGCCACCAACGCCAACTTTTCCTACCGAAACGGCACGCGTGGCGCGGCGTTGGTAGCGATAAAGATCGGGGCAGTAGCGGAGGGCGGAGGTGTCCAAAGTCATAACGAGGGGGCGGATGATAGCGAGTTGTGGGGAATCTGAAATCTGAAAGATGCAGCGATGCCTTTGCTGTGTTCCGTGCAGGCAGGAGGCGCACGTGCCATGAACCCATGCTCGCCCTTCATCATGGCATCGTTATGATGCCTTCACGCCTCTTATCCCGCTCTTGCGCGGTGGAGTGTCTCACCGTTTTACCATCACTCCAGCTTGCCTTGTCTTTGCTCGGCCTCGCCATTGGGCTTCATGGCGTGAGGTTAGGCGGCACAAAGTCGGGGGTGACTCACGGCGAACCCGCACCATAGAAAACAATCCCCGCCCCCTTGCCAGAAGCCCTCTCCCCCGCTTTAATTCCGCCCGATGTCCCGAAACTCCCTTTTCTTCATAGCTGTCATCGCTCTTGCCATCACTGGTTGGGCGGTTCGTCTCCAGGCCCAAGTCCCCGCCACGCCCACGCCACCCGTGGCGACGGCTGCCGCGAATGGCGAGCCCGCAGGGGCGCAACCCATGAGCGAGGCGCTCTCGTTTGAATCCTTCATCAAACAAGCAGGCGTGATGGCCTGGCCGCTCATCATCCTGTCGATGATCGCCTTCTGCCTGATCCTGCTCTACACGCTCACCATCCGCCAGGGCACCATCGTCAGCGATGGCTTCATGAACTCGGCGGACGCGCTCATTCGCAAACAAGACTACCTGGGGCTGCTCGCCGTGTGCAATCGTCGCAACGAGTGCATCGCCCGCATCACCGCCAAGACCCTCGACTTCGCGACGCGCAATCCCACCGCTAGCTTTGAGGAAGTGAAGGAAGTCACCGAGGCAGAGGGCAACCGCCAGTCCAGCCTGCTGCTCTCGCGCATCGCCTACCTGGGCGACATCGGTGCCGTAGCGCCCATGCTCGGACTGCTCGGCACGACGCTGGGCATGATCCAGACCTTCCACGGCATGAATGAGAAAACCTACGGTGGCAGCGGCCAGCTCGGCCTCGCCCAGGGCGTCTCCGAGGCGCTGCTCTGCACGGCCTCGGGACTCGTCATCGGCGTCCCGTCACTGATTTTTTACAGCATCATCCGGGGCAAGGTGAACCGCCTCATTTCAGAAATGGAAGCCGCCACCACGCACCTCATGGCGCTGCTCGCCGTGCAGTACAAGCGCGCCGCACGCGCCGTCGCCACCACCCGGCCTGAATAAGGGCGACGCAGCAGTGAATCCAGAATAACGGGCAGGATGCCCTCGCTCCCCTTCACCCTATGAACTTCCGCAAGACGCACACCATTGATCCTGTGCCGATGCAGCTCGCCCCCCTCGTGGACGTGCTCTTCCTACTCGTCATCTTTTTCGCCGTCACCTGGAAGGCTGGGCAGGATGAAAAGCTCCTCGATGTCGCCGTGCCCGCTGCCGACACCGGCAAGGATCGCAAACAAACCAGCGTCGGTGAAATCATCGTCAATGTGAAGGACGATGGCGGCATCGTCGTCAACGGCCAAGACCTCACGCCCGAGCAACTGCTCGCCAAGCTAGAGACCATCGCCAGCATTTACAAAGACCAAGCGGTCATCATTCGCGGTGACGTGAAGACGCCCTACGACAAGATCATCAAGGTGCTCGACACCTCGCAAAAGGCGGGCATCTGGAACATTGGTTTTGCCACACGCGATCCGAAAGACATGCCTCCGCCAGCGGCGAAGTAGGCTGCGAGGCTAGACCTAGCCTGGGCAGCAATGACGAATGATATAATCCAGAAACCCGAGCGCTGAGACATTGTGCCAAGCGCAGCGACCACCTACTTACCGACTCCCACTCATGGCACGTCCAATCTCCATCCTACCCGCAGCGACTTCATCGCGATCCCTCCATCTCGGATTTGATGCGCAGCGGGTTATTCGTCATCTGGCATTGCTCGTTCCTGCCCTCTTCTGTGTCTCCGCCCTGGCTCAGGTGCCGCGTGCCGAAGTTGTTGAAGATGCCCCACCCAAAGCCATCCCTGTGGATGAAGTGGCTAAACCCACTGGGCCAGATGAAGACCTCTTCGACTATGCCGGACTGGCCTTTTCCCAAAAGGAATATGGCATGGCCGCGCAGTCCTATGGCCAGTACCTCAGCACCTATACCAAAGGCAGGCACATTCCCGAAGTTCTGTTTCGCCTCGGCGAGTGCTACATGAACCAGAACAAGCTCACCGAGGCCGAGCGCTATTATTCTGAAGTCGTCAATCGCTACCCCAAGGCCGACATCGCCCCCTCCGCAGCCTATCGCCTCGCCGCCAGTCGCTACAACACAGGTGACTTCAAGGCCGCAGCGACCTTCTTCAACTTCTGCGAACTCAAGACCTTGGTGCCACGCGTCAAGCTCGCCGCCGCCTTTTACAAAAGCCAAGCCTACGACCAACTCAAAGAGCCCAAGAAACAACTCGAAGCCCTGAAGAGCGTGCTCGCCGTCGCCAAGGATAATGAGTTCCGCGAAAGAGCCCTCGTTTCCATGGCCTCGCTGCTCCAGCGCGAAGGTAAAAACAGTGAGGCTCAGCCCATCCTCAACGCCATCGTCGCTGAGAGCAAAGACCCCGCCACCCGCGCCGATGCCGCACTGAAGGCTGCCGTGCTCTACTCGGAAAAAAAGGATAGCGAAGAGGCCATCCGGCTCTTCGAGATCGCGCTGAAAGGTGCGGCAGGTGCCCCACCCGAACTGCAAGGCGCGGCACTCGTCGGCATTTGCAATGAATTCTACATTCAGGGCAAATACGACGCCGTCATCGACACCTACAACCGCAACGCCTCGCTGCTGCCGCCCATGGATCTACGCCCGCGCCTGCTCATGCACGTCGGCAACTCCCAGCGCTCGAAGAAAAACTACGCTCAGGCCATCGACATCTACGACATGATCGAGCGCTTCCACGCCAAGGCGGAACTCGCCTTCGAGGCTGGCTACTGGAAGCTCTACTGCTTCTACCTGCTGGAGGACAAGCGCCTGCCCGAGCAAGTGCGAGGCTTCCTAGACCACTACGCCGAGACCTACGCCAAGCACGAATTCACCAACACCGCACGCCTGCTGCGTGCCGACTACCTCTTCAACCACCAAGTCTATAATCTCGCCGCCGATGCCTACCAAGAAGTGAGCATCGACAAACTCGCCGAGAAATATCGCCCCAGCACCCTCTTCCACAAAGGCTGGTCTGAGGCTGAAATCGCGCGACACAACGACGCCATCGCCTCGCTCAGCCAACTCATCACCAGCTACCCTAAGGAGCCAGACATCGCCAAAGCTCTCGCCAAGCGCGGCATCAGCTACAAGGAAACCAAAGACCACGCCAAGGCTCTCGCCGACTTTGCCCGCATCATCAGCGAGTTCCCGCAAAATGAAGGCGTCGAGCTGGCCTACTACCTCAGTGGCCTCATCGCGAGCGAGACAGGCGACAAAAAAGCCATGATCGCCTCCTTCGAGTCCCTGCTGGCGAAGTTCCCCCGCAGCAGCGCCTGCGCCGAAGCCGCCTTCCGTGCTGGTTCCGCCTACTCCGAACAGGCCAGCTACGACAAAGCCGTGCCCTTGCTGCACAAAGCCGCCGACCTCGATCCCAAGAACTACCGCGACCTCTCCTATCAAAAATTAATCCTCTGCCACTGGGCGCGTAAAGATGTCGAAGCGCTCGCCAAAGTCGTCGATGACTACCGTGGCGCGAACAGCAACGCCTCCCTCCCCCCCAATGCCCTCGGCTTCCTCGGGCTGATGCTCTTCGATAAAAAAGACTTCACCCGCAGCGCCCGCTATCTGACCTGGGCCGCTACACCCGAGGCACCTGCCAGCACCGATTCACGCATCTGGAACTACCTCGGCCAAGCCCAGCTTGAAGCCAAAAACTACGCCGAATCCGTCGCCGCCATCGACTTCTATTTAGCCGCCGCACCTGACTCCGTCGCCAAGGCCCGAGGCTTCCACACCAAAGCACTAGCCCTGCTCGGCAAAGGCGACACCGCCGCAAGTCAAGCCGCCGCCGAAGAAGGCCTGCGCATCGTCAAGGAAGGCGTCGCCCAAGGCCAACTCCTGATCGTCCAAGGCGACGCTCTTTTCATCGAAGGCGATAAATTGCAGATGGAAGGCAACCACGACGCCGCGATGGAAAAATGGAAAGCCGCCGCAGGTAAGTACCTCGTCCCCAGCCAGCTCCTCAGCGACGATACCCTGACGCCCAAAGCCCTCACCCGCGCCATCAAAGCCCTCGAACGCCTGGGCGACAAAGCCGCCGCCGAAGCACGGAGCGAGCAGTTGAAGAAAGACTACCCGAACTACAAGCCAGAGGAGTAGCGACCATGATACTGCCGTGGTGCAGCGCAATCCCCTGAGCGTAGCGGAGTTCCTATTCGGAAAATCAGCGCTTGAAGCACGGCCTTCGGCGGCCATTCTGCCGACCTCATGCTCAAAGGAAAAAAGATCGCCGTAACCATGCCCGCGTACTACGCGGAGAAGACCGTAGAGAAGACCTATCGCGAGATCCCTCTCGACATCGTGGACACCGTCATCCTCGTCGATGACTGCTCCAAGGATCGCACCATCGAGGTCGCCAAGAGCCTCGGCATCGAGACCTACCGCAACGAGACCAACCTCAACTACGGCGGCAATGTGAAGCGTTGCCTCCAGCTTGCGCTCGATAGCGGTGCGGATGTCATCATCCTCCTGCACCCCGATTACCAGTACTCGCCCAAGCTCATCACCGCCATGAGCGCCATGCTCGTCGAGACGCCGTATGACCTATGCCTCGGCTCGCGCACCTCGGGTCGCGGAGCCCTCAGCGGCGGGATGCCCATCTACAAATACTTGGCCAACCTCATCCTCACCAACATCATGGACATCTGCCTCGGCTGCCGCCACACCGAGTACCACACTGGCTACCGCGCCTACTCGCGCAAGCTGCTAGAGACCGTGCCCTTCCACACCATGGCCAACGACTTCATCTTCGACAATGACACCTTCGTCTCCGCCATGCAGCATGGCTTCAAGACCTGCGAAGTCACCTGCCCCACCCTCTACGACGAAAACAGCAGCAGCATCAGCTTCTCCAAAAGTGTGCGTTACGGCATCCAGTGCTTACGCCTGTGCATCCCTTATTTCTTCGAGCGCATGAGCAAGCGCGCTCGCGGCCAATAACTCAAGTGCATTGGCCCCCATGAGACTCCGACTCTGCCTTTTCCTCCTGCCATTGCTCCTCGCCAGTTGCGGCACGGTGAATCCCAATGTGCTCGCCTTCCAGCAGCGCATCCCCAGCCCCCAAGTGCTGCCCAGGGTGACGCCCAGCGAACTCCTCTATGAGGCCCGCGTCAAAATCGACCTCATCCCTCGCGGCAAAGTGGGCCGACGCTACTACCGGCCCATGACGCCGCAGTTCATCACCATCCACTCGACGCAGAACACCAAGCCAGGGGCCGATGCCTTCCGCCATGCTCTGGCCTTGAAAAATGGAAGGCTGACCTCCGGTATGCGCCCAGGCGGCAACCGCATCGGCTTCCTCACCTGGCACTTCACTGTGCAAGACAGTTGCGCCGTCCAGCACCTGCCCACCCGCGAGCAAGGCGAACACGCCGACTTCAACGGCCCAGGCAATAACTACAGCATCGGCATCGAAATGTGTGAGAACGTCGGCAACGACATGGCCGCTACCGTGGATCGCACCGCCCGCCTCGCCGCCTACCTCATGTATGCCTACCGTATGCCGCTGCAAAACATTGTGCCCCACTACCATTGGCCGCGCTACGGCACCTCGCCCCTGCACAAAGACTGCCCGCACTTCCTACTCGACAACCACAAGCCCGGAGCCTCCTGGAAATGGTTCCAGAGCCTCGTGCAGCAGCATTACAACCGCATCGTGCCAGGGCCGCTGTGCAGCATCTAAGCTCAGCCCGTCAGTAAGCCAGCGCTGCCGCTTCCTTCGCCTCATCTAGCTGATGCAGACTCACGAACTCCGTGCCCTGCAAGCCATACACCCGCGACGCCTCCACCGCGATGCGCTCCAATATAGCTGCCATGTTCTGAAAAAAAGCCTCTACCGCAGCGGCAGGCTCGTCGGCCATGAAGTGCGGCTCCATCGCCCCCAGCGCAGCCTCCAAGCTCGCCTGACTGACAAAAGGCTCCAAGCCATAACCCATGATGCAGGCCGCCCGTTTGCCCGCCGCATCCATGACCAGCATGATGATTCGATTCGCCGCGCCCTTTTCCACTGCACTGGCAGCGCCCCCGCGATTAAACAGCCAAAAAGCATACAGCGGCAGCGTCACATTCGCAGGCGCCCGGCACGCCACCACAACGAAACGCACCTGTGGAAAACGTCGCGCCAGCCGCGCCGATAGCGCCTGAAGCCGACGTGTTTCCTTGGGCAAAAACTCCTGCACAAAATCCGTCACATCCGCCTTCAGCGAAGGCGGCAAACCCAGCGCGTGATCCAACTCCGCAAGTGTAAACCCACAACTCACGCACGCAGGCGCAGACTCAGCAGCATCGGTATGGCAAACAGGGCAGCGCATCTTTAGTAGCTCGTAGGATGGCAAGGCAGAGAGCGATGAACATCGAAAACACCGCCAAACTCATGGCAAGGCACGGCGACTGCTGGGCTGCATTCTTGCCTCCTCCAGCGCCTCTTCCAAGGCGGGAGATCGCAGCAACTGCGCCATGTAAATCGTCAGGAGCAACAGCGCCAACAGCAGCAGTCCTATCAGGTAAAAGGCCGGGCGACGATGGAAGGGTTCTTGCATACAGGATTAAAAAGAAGAGAGATACGCCATCACAGCCCCGAGCGCCGCCGCACATTCGCTACCGTCATGCGGCACGCCTCCTCCACATTGCCGAGCTGGCCTTTTTGTAGCCACTCGCGCTTCACCATCCACGTGCCACCACAAGCGATCACCCCCGCATTGCCCAAGTAGGAGCCCAAGTTTTCCAATGTGATCCCACCCGTGGGCAAAAACTTCATGTTGGGGAACGGCCCCAGCAGCGACTGAATCGCCGGCAGCCCGCCAAACATGCCGCTGGGAAAAAACTTCACCACCCGCAAGCCCAGATTCTGCGCCAGCATGATCTCCGTCGGCGTCACCGCCCCAGGGATAATTAAGACACCCACGCCCTGGCAAAACCGCACCAACTGCGCATCAATGCCAGGACTGACGATGAACTGCGCCCCCGCCTCGATCGCTTGCTGCGCCTGCTCCACCGTCGTCACCGTGCCCGCGCCCACCAGCATATCAGGCACCGCCGCCATGCGCCGCAGCGCCTCCAGCGCCACAGGCGTACGCAGCGTCACCTCCGCACAAGCCAGCCCTCCACGCTTCATCGCTTCCGCCAGAGGTACAGCCTGCGCCGCGTCGTCGATGATGACGGCAGGAACCACAGCTAGGCGATGAAAAGCAGCGAGGAGAGGCATGGTGAAAATGGAGAATGAGGAATTAAGAATTAAGAATTAGGAATTGAGAATGAGGGATGACGGATCGTGGATTGCGAAAGGTGAATGATCAACTAGCGAACGTCTGTCTTTCGTCATGGGGCATCGGCAATTCCTAATTCCTAATTCCTAATTCCTAATTCCTAATTCCTAATTTTTAATTTCTCCATGCGCTCGCAATATATCTCCCTCATCGCGCTCCTGCTTTCCCACCTGCACGTAGCCACGATCTTCGCCGAGCCGCCGCTGACGATTCAGCTCGTCAGCGACGTCACCAGCATCACGCCAGGGCAACCCTTTTATGTGGGTCTAGCCCTGCACCATGCGCCCGGCTACCACACCTATTGGAAGAGCGGCGGCATCGTCGGCGTGCCCACCAACATCAAATGGCAGAAGCTGCCGCGAGGCTTCAAAGCCAGTGAAATCGAATGGCCTGCTCCCGAAGCAACCAAGATGTATCAGATCAAATGCCAAGGTTACGAGCGCGATGTCGTGCTGCCCATCCTCATCACCCCGCCCGCCCATTTGCAGGAAGGCAGCACCGTCCGCCTCGCGGGCAAAGCCGCCTGGATGGCCTGCCATCGTGAGTGCAATCCCGGCTTCGCCGACCTCAGCATCGAGTTGCTCGTCAAAACAACGCCCCAGCCTGCCTACGATACCCAATGGCATCCGCGAATTGAAAAAGAACGCGCCCACCCCATTCGCGAAAGCGCGTCCTGGGCAGCCACCGCTACGGTCAAAGCCAGCATCGTGACCTTGACCCTGACGCCGCAGACAGCCGCAGCCCACCTGCAAACTCGGGATTCCAACAGCATCACGTTTTTCACCGAAGACGGCAGCATCGACTCCGACAAGGCGCAGACCGTGCAAGTCGATGCCGACGGCAGCGTGCGCCTGGCCCTGGCCCTGCCAGACTACCTGGATGGCAAGCCGCCCAAACGCCTCGCCGCCGTCCTCGTGCGCCAAGCGGGCTGGCTCAGTGATGGCACGCTGCAAGCATTGCGCATCGCCCCCGAGTTAAAAAGAGACTAAAAGCGGCACTGCGAAGCACATGAACAGTGCCCTTTGCGCAGTTTTCGCAATTTCGGGAATCGAAAAAGTTTAGTTTCTCAAAAACTAAAGATTGCCAAATTATCTAGTTTTGCTAAAAAGGCGCGAAATCTTGCCTATCATGTCAGCTCGCAACTATCCCCTGCCTCCTCACAACTCTAGTAATACCTCAGAGTCTCCCGTCGCCGAAATAGAGCAGCTCAAGCTCGCCAACCACTACCTTCGCGTCGCACTCGACCAAGTCCGTGAAGGCGTCATCATGCTCGACGCCGGGCCACTCGATGGCACCGGGCCACGCGTCCTTTATAGCAATGTCCCTGTGGCCATTCAAGTCGGTGTGGAGCCTGGCAAAGGCCTGCGTGGTCTGCACCTCGGTGACCTCGTCGCCACCGAGCGTGACGCCGTGGTGCTCCTCGGAGCCCTGCGCGATGCCTCAGAAGGCGGCGCAGCCGAATGCACCGCCAACATCCAGACCTTCTACAGCAAGGGCTCCCAGGCCTGTACTTGGCGCGTCAAAGCTCTGCACAACGACATGAAGCGCCTGCTGAACTTCACCATCACCGTGCAGCCCGTCGCCAATGAATTTGCCACGGGTGGGCTGCAACCCGCGCCCGCTGCCCAGAAACTCGACGACCTCGATGCCCAGGCCGAGCGCCTGCGCATCGAAAACCTCGCCGCCATGGCCCAAGGCATCGCCCATGACGTGAACAACCTCCTCGGTCCCATCACCGCCCAGCTCTCGCTCGTGCAGCCCCAGCTCGAAAAAGATAGCGAACTGGCGCAAACCCTAGACGTCGTCCTCGCAGCGGTGAAACGAGCCAAGCAGTTCACCATGCAAGTGATGAAAGCTGCAAGGGCCAAGCCATCCGAACGGCAACCCACCGACATGGGCGAAATCATTCGCGAGTCCATCCGGCTGCCGTCCGCTGGCTCCAATGTCGATGTGCGGGTAAAGCTCGCGCCCGACCTCCATCCTGCTTTTACCGAGAGTGTGAAGATGGCGCAAGTGCTGCAAAACCTCGTGCTCAACGGCATGCAAGCCATGCCCCACGGCGGCTACATGGACGTCGAGGCCCGCAATGTTGAGCTGCGCCTCGGCCAAGACCCATGCCTGCGCCCCGGCAGCTATGTGGAAGTCATCGTGCGCGACCGTGGCGTCGGCATCTCGCCCGCCAACATGGATCGACTTTTCAAAGAAAGCTTCACCACCAAACTCGACGGCAATGGCATCGGCCTGACCACCTGCAAACGCTTCGTCGAGGAGCAGGAAGGTGCCATCCGAGTCGAGTCCACCGAACGCATGGGCACTGAGTTTCGCGTCTATCTTCCCGCCTTCATCGAGAGCGCCGAAACAAAAAATACAGCGCCAGCAGCGCCACCACTACCCGTCCGCAAACACAACCAAGACAATAACGGACTCAAGCAAGGCACAGGCACGATCCTACTCGTCGATGACGAAATGCACATCCGCCATGTCGCCGCCAGAATCCTCCAGCGCTGCGGCTACAAAGTCTTTGAATGCAGCGATGGCGAGTCTGCTGTGAAGACCTACCAACAAGTCTCGCGCAACGGACGAGCCTTTGACCTCGTGCTCATGGATCTCACCCTGCGCGGCGGCATGGAGGGACTGGAAGCCTCGCGTGAGATTTGGAAATTTGACTCCAGTGCCCGCATCATCGTCTCCAGCGGCAGCGTCACCGACGACGTGCAAGCCACGTTTATTGACCAAGGCTTTTTCGATATTTTGCCCAAGCCCTACGAGGCTGGTGAGCTATCCGATGCGGTGTACCAGGCCATCATGGTGAATGAATCGCAGGCTGTGCTGGCCTAAAAAAGCCAGAAGGCATTCTGCCTTCTGGCGTAAGATGTAAAGCACCTACTTGACCACAGGGCGCAGCACGATGTTGCGGTAGTCGATGTTGGTGTGGTCGCCTTGGAGGTAGAGTGGGCCAGGGTGGAATTCATCGCTGGTCAGCGCACCGCCCGTGCAGCCGAGCACGGGCTGGTTGTCGATGAGGGTCTTGCCATTGAGCACCACGGTGAGGTGGCGATCGACGAGCGTGATGTCGAGCGTCTGCCATTCGCCGATGGCTTTCTCCGCCGCGACGGCAGGGGTGATGCGGCTGTAGAGTGCGCCCATGTTGTGGGAGTCGAGAGGTTTGCCGAAGGTCTCAGCGATCTGTACCTCGTAGATGCCACGCAAATAAATGCCGCTGTTGCTGCCTTCCATGGTGCGGACTTCGAGCTTTAAATTGAAGTCTTCGAACTCGGCGTCGGTGCGCAGATTGCCGAAGTGTTTGCCCTTCACGATGCGGTTCATCAGCACGCCATCGGCTGCGCTCCAGCCGTTGTCGGAGTCAGGATTGACCAACCTCCAGCCCGCGAGGTCTTTGCCGTTGAAGAGCGATTGCGCTTCGCCAAACTTCACCTGCGCGAGGTCGGGGCGAGCGGGCAGGTCTTTAATGCGGACGCCCGAAACTTCGGTGCGACCGAATTCTTTGCCATCGGCCTTGGCCTTCACAGTGACGAGGCTCAGGGCATCGCCTGCGAGCTTGCCAGTGAGGGTTTCGGTGATGACTTCCACCACCTCCTTGCCAGAGGCATCCTTCTTCTTGGCGTTGTTGATGCGTGTTAGGATAAGGCTATCTCCCTCGACCTTTGCTTTCGTAACAGGCAACACGCTGCCGCCGCCCCAGAGCACACTGGCCGCGAGTGCGCCGTCTTTTTCCTCCACACCGAGCCAGCCTGCGCCGCCGCCCGGTAGCGTGAGCGCCCAGCGCCCGATGAAGGGATTACTAGCAGCGTGCAGAGAGGCGCGATTGGCAAAAACGGAAGCGCTAACGAGGAGTGTGGCGAGGAGGATACGTGGGGTTTGCATGGGAAGGCTTGGAGACGATGAGACTATCAGATTGGGAAACGATGAGAAGAGACCCGTGGGAGGCAATCAACGTCTTACTGGGTGCAGTGATTGCAGCGGCCTTGGTTTTCTCTCATCGCCGAAAGGTGATGCGAGCCTTTCGATCATCGTGCATAGCTCACGCCCTCGCTCATTCTCTCTGTCTGAATAGTCTCACCGTCTGAAAGTCTCCCTTTCTCCCGTCTCCCCTTTCCCTCACACATGCCATCTACCCGCCAACTCGCTGTCTCACTCCTTGAAGAATGGGCTCGCGGCGAGCAGCACGCCGTCTCTATTTTGGATCAATATGCGTTGGGCTATAAGCTCGCGGGACGCGACACCGCGATGCTGCAAAGCCTTGTCTTTGGTGTGCTGCGGAACATGACCCTGCTGGATCACTGGGCGGCGGAGTTGAGCAATGGACGCAGCATCGACACAGGCACACGCACGGTGGTGCGCCTGGGGCTTGCGCAGTTGCTGCTGCTAGACATGTCACCCCACGCAGCGGTGAATGAAACGGTCGCTCTCGCTGGCCATGCGCGTGGGTTTGTTAATGCGATCCTGCGCCGTGCCGACCGTGAGCGTGTGGCGCTGCTAGGCGGGCGCGAGGCCTTGCCTACGGCGGTGCGTAGCTCACACCCGCGCTGGCTGGTGCAGCGCTGGGAGCAGCAGTATGGCATCGTCGCAGCGGCAGCGCTATGTGCATGGAATCAGCAGCCCGCGCCCGTGATCGTGCGTGCGAATGGCTTGGCCAAGTCGCCCTTCATTCCTGGCAGCGATGCCAGCCCTGTGGGCACCTCCCTCGCAAGCTTGAAGAGCCTAGCGAGCAGCTTCTACCTGTGCCCCTCGCTCCCACGCGAGGCCCTGGCTGCGGGTCAATGTTATGCCCAGGATCCCAGCACTTCACTGGCACCGCTATTGCTCGCACCGCAGTCCGGCGATGCGGTGCTCGATGCCTGCGCAGCCCCTGGCGGCAAGACAGCGATCCTCGCGCAGCTCATGCGCAACGAGGGGAAAATCATTGCCACCGATGTCTCGATGCCGCGTCTGCAACGCCTCAGTGATAATCTTGACCGACTGCAAGTGACCAACGTGCAAGCGCTGCGCCACGACTGGGCCGATGGCAATACCTTGCCGCCCAAGGTCACGGCCAACTTTGATCGCATCCTACTCGATGTGCCCTGCTCCAACACGGGCGTGATGCGTCGCCGCATCGACGTGCGCTGGCGCATCGAGCCAGAGACATTCGCCGCACAGGCGAGGACGCAGCTCGACTTGCTACAAGCCTGCGTCGCCGCGCTGAAGCCGGGCGGCACCTTGGTTTACAGCACATGCAGCATCGACCGCGAAGAGAATGAAGGCGTCATCGAACGAGCCCTGGCCAACACCCCTGGGCTGAAGCTGGTGGAGACCCGACAATTGCTGCCGCATCGCGATGGCGTGGATGGGGCGTTTGCGGCGAAGCTGACTAAGTAAGGAAGGCAAAGCCTTGCCTGCGCGACGAGGCATAGTGTTCAGCAGAACCAGCGGACGTGGCATCATGCTTGCGGCCCGTAAGTCCTCTGATAGCCTCCGCTCTATTCTGCAGCGCCACCGCTCTCGGTTGCCCGTTGTCTATTGCCACCCTCCCCCCCATGACTTCAGCCATCATCGTCGCCGCAGGTAACAGCCGTCGTATGGGCTTTAACAAGCTTCTCGCGATGCTTGCTGGATTTCCCGTTTTGGAGCGCACGCTCCATGCCTTTGCCGAGTGCGAAGCGGTTGATGAAATCATTGTTGTGGGTGGTGAGGAGATTGCGGAAGCCATATCGAACTGGGATCCGATACCGAAGCTCGTAGCCGTCGTGCCAGGCGGCGAGCAGCGCCATGACTCGGTATGGGCGGGCCTTCAGCGAGTGGATGCAAAGGCGAACATCATCGCGGTTCATGACGGTGGCCGCCCGCTCATATCGGCTCAACAAATCGAGCGCTGTATCGAGGTCGCGCGAGAACGACAAGCCGCGGCCTGCGCACGTCCCGTCACCGAGACCATCAAGCGCTGCGATGAGACGGGACGCATTGTCGAATCCGTTGATCGCGCAGGGGCATGGATCATGGAGACACCCCAGGTTTTTCATCGCGAGTTGCTGGTCACAGCCTACGAGCATGTGTTGCGCGGGGGCTTACTCGTTACCGATGAGGTTTCAGCCGTGCAAGCCCTCGGCCACGCTGTCTATGTCGTGGATAATCCCGAGGCAAATATCAAGATCACCTACCCGGCTGATCTCGTGATGGCGGAGCGATTGCTGGCTTGAGGATGAGGCCTGATACCACGGATTCACGCCTTCTGTTTTGGCTTCGTCCACGGCAGGCGAATACGCTTGGGCCAGGGGCGCGGATTGACCGTTACTGCAGCATCAAGCGAGAGCACGGAGGCTTGGGCGACGATGTCATTGGTGTGGTCGATGTCATCAGCCGTGGGTAGGCCAGCGGGGAGTTTATCGCCCGTGCTCGGCGGCTCGGGCGTGGTGGCGGGTGGTGGGCTACCGCCGCGTGGGACGCTGCCGTTATTCGGTGCGACGAGGCCGCCAGAGAAGATCATTTTCATCGCCTCCTCAATGCTCATGGGAGCATCGTGGATGCGCTCATTCTCCACGATAAGCAGTAGGCCCGTCATGGGACTCAGT
>JANOAR010000137.1:0-5267 GCA_031411235.1 Verrucomicrobiota bacterium
GTCGTCAGCGTCCCCTGCATGGAACGCTTCGACCGCCAGCCCGCCGCCTACCAAGCCGAAGTCCTCCCCGCCGCTTGCACCAAGCGAATCGCCATCGAAGCCGGAGTCTCCGCCCTGTGGTGGAAATACGTCGGCCTAGCCGGCAAAGTCATCGGCATCGACCGCTTCGGCATCAGCGCCCCCGGCAACACCGTGATGAAGGAACTCGGCATGACCGCCGAGAACCTTGTCGCCGTGGCGAAGGCGTAGTCAGCACCCATCGCAGAGCCAGCAGTGGGCCAACACATAGCCCGCTGCTGGCTTTTTTGTTGCAGCGCTTCGAGTAACGACGCGAAGCGTTTTCGGAACCGTAGCGTAGCGGAGATAGACAGCTATGGGCTGCCCGCAGGGTGAGCGAAGCGAATCAATGCGGAACGAGGCACGAAGTTCCGCTTTCGCCGGAGCGACAGACTCTCTCGAAATGAGAGATTTGAGGGAGCATCGGCTCCGAAGAAAGCTGCGCTTCAGCCCGCGACGGTCAGTCTCGCCTTGCAAATCCCAAACGCTTCAGGCAAGAATGCTCCATGCCCTTCACACAACGGTGCCTCATCTTTGTTTTCGCTGGCTGCCTTGGGCTCGCTCGGTTTATCGCTTCTGCCCAGAACGCCCCTGGGACGCTAGAGTCGGAGATGCGGGACTATGAGCTGAAGCGCAGGGCTGGCTTGACACGACTGTCCGAGGTGGCCAGTGCGCAACTTGGGGCCGCGCAAAGGGTCGAAATGGCAGCAGGTAGGCTGGACTCCGCCAATGCCCTGGCTGTGGTCGTCAAGGGACTGCCCATCACGACGAGTGAAGAACCCGATACCAAGGGACTGCCGGCTGCGGCCACCCCCATTTTACGGGATCATATAAGAGCGGTCTCCGCAGGCATTCGCGGGCTCAATGATGTCTTCGTGCCCAGGCTGGAGGCCGTAAAGAACACCTTGCTCAAAACCGGGGATCTCACGGGTGCCAACGCGGTTGAAGCCAAGCTGAAACAGATGAAAGAGGAATCCGAGCTGCACGCCCCCAAACTGGGCGCACCCACTAGAGACAGTGAGTTCACCGTCCAAGCTTACGTCGATGGCAATACAGAACTGCACGTCACCAAGGATGGCCTCTACTGGGTAATCAAAGGCGGAGAGGCCAAGGTGGGCATGAACGAGGGGTCAACGGAGTCCTGCTATGTAAATGGTACCCGGTGGCGACCTCAGTGGCGCACCAAAAGCGACCGTGGGCCTGACACGAGCGAGGTTTATCCTTTCAAAATCAAGTCATTGGCGCTGACAGCCGAGGCAGTGTCCGTCTCGAAGGAGCGAACTGGCAAGCATGAGAAACGCACGGCCATCAAGGCAGAGCTGATGAGTGATCACTTCGTTATCACCATTCCTGATCCAGAAGGCGGCGCACGCTGGTACAAGCTCAAGTTGAAGTGCATTGAGTGACGAGCCTGAGAGAAATTATGCCAGGCATTCAGTGCATATCTCACCTCAAAACCCTTGATTTTACGGCAACTCAACCGTCTTCGATGCACCGCTCGTTCAAGCCAATGTGCTGATGCTTGGCCCCAGGATTCGAGGCTTGCCCAGAGAGCCTGGGCGATTAAACTCGCTGCGATGACAACTTTCCTTTCTGCCAATGGCTTGCTCGAAATCCCCGAGGTGTTTCGCAAGGCCGATGCTCTGAAGCTTGGCCAGCATTGTGATATTGAGCGCGTGAGCCAAGGACAGTATTGGGTGCGCATTGTCGATGAACCTTCCGCAGCCGAGCCGAAGGAGCGGTTGATCGATGTCTTGAGAAGTTGCCCGGTGAAGGACTGGTGGGTTGAGCCGGATCGCAGCGAGCGCACATCTTTGGAACCGCCCACTCTCTTCGCCGAATGACTTACCTCGTGGATGCAAATCTTATCTGCGAGCAGACCAAGTCGCAGGCGTCGCCTCGGGCCTGCCAGTGGCTCAATGATCACGGTGATGAAATTGTCATTGATGCGGTAGTGCTGGGAGAGATATGGGACGGCATCGCAGCGCTGCCAGATGGGCGCAAGAAGCGTGACCTTGAAGGATGGTTTTTAAGGCTACGGAAAGCAGTCGTGTGCCTGCCATGGACTGACGATACCGCTGTGGCTTGGGGAACCCTTCGGCAAGAGGTTCGTCGGCGTGGATTCACCGTGGCCATCAAGGATACCATGATCGCCGCGACAGTGAAGCTTCACGAGCTGACCGTTGCCACGCGAAACGTGGATGATTTCACTCGGTGCGGAGTGTCCGTGGTGAATCCATTTGAGTAATGCTTCAGTCCAGAACTATACCGTGCGAGCTTGTGTCGCCGCCAAACGCTGGCGTCACTATTGCACCACCGACACCATAGCCCAATTCAACGGATCAGCTTCGTGAACTCATCACCGCTGGCCCCGTGACCAAGAACGACGCCAAATAAATTGAGCATCTGCCCTCGACCTGCTTCTCTCCGCCCACGCTCAAACCTCTCCATCTTATGACCCAGGAAGAGAAAGCCGAACTCATGGCCGCATGAAGTTCGGAAGATGGCAAAGGCTACGTCCTGAGGCTCAGTCCCCGAGGCTCTGGCCCGGCTCAGTAAACACTTCGAGTTGCTGGTGCTTTTCTTTGAAGGCATCCAGCGAAACGGCGCGTCCGGCATCCATCGTCCGCATCCGCTGCGAGAGCAGTACGCGCAGCTCGTCTTCCGTTTCGAGGGCTGTGAGGTATCGCGGGAGTTCGATCCTTTCAGCGAGTGGCAGCAGCGTGGCCTGGGCTTGGATGTCAGTGTAGCTCATGGACTGATTCTATTCGGGTGATTGAAGCATCGCAAGCAATGATGCGCTTGATCGCGTTGCGGAAACAATGCCAAGCCTTCATTGCCTTCGATGAGCATGCAGACCGCGAGCCAAACTCTTGAATGATAGCGAACGTTTATCGCATCGCCTCGACCTTGATCGTATGCTGCACGGGCACCAGCAGGGCTCGGGCGGTGGCGTCTAGCTTCTCTTGTTTGGCTAGCATCTTCTTCTTTAAAGTGTCCAGCGCGGTGGCGAACTCGGCGTCAGCTTTCACGTCGTTGGCGAAGTTACGGAAGTTGGTGATCATGCCTTTGATCATGGGGGTCTCGTAGGCTTGCTTGTTGTTCACGGCGATGACAAGGCCAACGAAGGCGGACTCAAACGGTGACTTCTCAAAGGCATCCGTGAGGTTGATGCCGGCGCTCAGTTGCTCCTTGGTGAATTCCTTGGTCTCTGTGCCCCATGTCACCTTGGCTTTGGCGCTGTCGAGGTTCTTCACGCGCAGGGTGAAGCGGTTGAGTTCCTCGCTGAATTTGCAGAAGGGTAAAATGCTGCGCATCGCGGGATCGAGGAAGAACGGCCACTTCGAGCTTTGCACGTCTGCCACGCCATTGTTGCCTGTGGTGGTGTGGCCTTCGCTTGCGGCGCTAGCACCTGTCATGTCCACGGTGATGTCGCCGATGTTGCCATCGAGACCGAGGCCTTTCAAAAAGGCTGCGGCCATGAGGACATGGCCGTTGGGGCCGGGATGCACGCCGTCGCGGCCACACACGTCGTAATCGGGGCCGAGCTTGGCTTTGGCGGCTGTCATGGCGGAGATCATCTCGCCATGCACGTCGGCATAGGCGGTGTGAAACTCAGCGGCCAGCTTTTTGTCGATGGCACCCAGGTGCACGAGGCTGTCGTTGTACTGATCGGGCGTGGTGCCGCTGGCTTTTTGAAAATACTTGGTGTCCACGGCACCGGGCGCGCCTGCGACGATGTTGGTCACGCCGACTTTTTTCAAGCCTGTGAGCACGGCACGCATGTTGGCTTCGTAGTCTGCGCCGATGGCGTCGGCAAAAGGCACATAGCGGCCATCATTCATGCCGTAGCAAGTGGTGGCGACGGTAGGGTGAAAGACGCTGAGATCGTTCTCCAGACGTTGCTTGAAGCCTGCGGCTGTCTCACCGCTCCAGCCGAACTGAAAGCAGGTGATGTCCCTCCGCCCTGTGCAGGCGAGCAGGTAGGTTTCGATGAAGCGCGAGTAAAGTTTCTGCTCGGTGATGGAGTCGCCAATGATGGCAACGCGCGAGTTGGGCGGTAGTTGAGTGTCGGCCAAGGCGAGCACTGGCAGCAGTGCGACAACGAGAGAGCGAAGGAAGTGTGTGGTCATGGGATGGCTCACCATTACGAGCAAGGCGGTGCGAGCTAGCTGAAAAGTATTGCCGCTCACACAGGCGGGAAGCCTATGTCACTCTATTCACAGCCCATGCTTGTGCGCGTGGCTCAGCGGCGGTTGGTTGCGTGCATGATCTACCTGGACTCCAACGCTACCTCACCCACTGACCCCGATGTGGTCGAGGCTATGTTGCCTTTCTTGCGCGAGCATTTTGCGAATCCTTCATCGTCCTATCGAGCCGCGCGCATGGTGCGTACAGCGGTGCAGACGGCACGCGAGGAGGTCGCCCGTTTGCTCGGGGCGCAGGCCGAGGAAATCATCTTCACAGGCTGCGGGACGGAGTCGAACAATGCCGCTATCGAGTCGGCGAAGATGCTCTGGCCGCAGCGTCGACACCTCGTTATCGCCACCACTGAGCACAGCGCTGTGCTAGAGCCAGCGAGGCGCTGGGAAGGCGAGGGCGGTAGCGTTTCACGCGTGCCTGTGGGTCGTGATGGCATCATCGACTTGGATGCCCTGCGCGAGGCCATGCGCCCTAGCGAGACGGCACTTGTTTCCATCATGTGGGCCAACAACGAAACGGGCGTGCTCGCGCCGATGGCGCAGGTGGTGAGCATCGCTCACGAGGCGGGTGCCCTGGTGCATACCGATGCTGTGCAGGCTGCGGGGAAAGTGGCCATCAACTTCGCGGCCCTGCCCATCGACTACCTCTCGATCAGTGGGCATAAGTTCCACGCGCCGAAGGGCGTGGGCGCACTCTTCATCAGCAATCGCGTGCGCTTTCGTCCGTGGATGTTAGGCGGCGGGCAGGAGGGCGGGCGGCGCAGTGGCACCGAGAACGTGCCTTACATTGTCGGTATGGGCCGGGCGGCAACGCTGATGCAGCAGGCGCTGGGCGATGGCACCGAGTCACGCGTACGGGCCATGCGCGATGCCTTCGAGAGTCGCGTGCTCAGTGCCGTGCGCGATGTGTCGATGAATGGGCATCGCGAGCGGCGACTCCCGACCACATCGAGTCTGACCTTCTGTGGTATCGACGCGCAGGCCATGCTGATCCTGCTCGACGAGAGC
>JANOAR010000138.1:0-2772 GCA_031411235.1 Verrucomicrobiota bacterium
ATGAAGATGATCAACACCGAGATCAATCGCTACCTCGTGTGGAAGGCCAAACAAGACGGCAGCCCCAAGCCCACCGCCCCACCCGCCGGCAAGATCGTGGACGTGTGAGACGAGGTGGGATGACCAATGCCGAAGCTCTAACGCTAAAGCTCCGCTATTGAGGATATGCTGCTGTCCCCCGGCCCACCCAGATGCCCTAATATCGAAGCTCTAATGCTAAAGCTCCAACGCCGAAGGTGTTGAGGAACCTAGCCCAGGGCTGCCCAAGCGAGCCTCGGCGAGCGCGGGCTACCCTGGGTCAGGCAACAAAAAAAGAGTCGGGCGAACCCCACGCCATGCCAGCCCCAGCGGTAGCCAAATGCCCTCCTTGCCGCGCCTCGCCAGGTCATACTGCCGCGCATCCCATCGCATCCAGCCTTGCGTCCCGCAACCAACCGCCTACGCCTGTCACCATGAGCCGCTACGCCAGCAATCAGGAAGTCGTGCGCTTCTTTGCCTCCCATGGCATCGAAGTCACCCAAGTGCGCCGAGAAGGCGAGCTGCGCCATCTCTGCGTCAATGGCCAAGCCCTCACCCTCCCCATGCCCGCCAGCGCGGATGAATGCCTGCGCCGTGTGAGGGAGTGCTTCGCCAGCCCGGCAGCCCAGCCGTCCAAGAGCACCAAGACATGAAGGGGGTAATCCTTTCCTAGTGACAAGCGCGAGCTGTATTCATGAGAAGCTCGCACCAGCGCTACTCCTCCGGCATTGTCCGCAGTTTGAATTTCTTCAAGAGCCACTCCAGAAGCGCTTTTTGGTCGTCGATGGTGGCACGGCGGGTTTGCGCAAAGAGCTGGAGGCGGTCGGGTTTGATCGAGGCGGCGTTTTGCAGGCCTTCGTTGCAGGGGCTGCAGACGGCGCGGAGATTGGAGGGGATGTCTTCGCCGCCTTTCGACTTATCAATGATATGGCCGAGGGTGAGCCTGATGGTGCGTGTAGGATGAAAGGGATCAGGATCGCCTGCGGCTGCGCCACACATCTGGCAGGTGTAGCCGTTGCGCTCGAGGACGATAGCGCGAGTTTCTTTCGATATGCCGCGCTTGAAGGCAGGGCGGCGCTTTGCGCTAGCAAGGATGTATTCGCCGGGCTTCAGGTCGGCGCGGTCTTTGTGCGAGAGAATGTCGTAGCCTTGCTCATCACGCAGTTCACGGACTCGTCTTGCCCATTCGGAAGCGCCTCCAGAGGCATCTTGGAGTTGCTTGCTGTTCACCACTTCGCCAATGCGCTGAAGTAGGTAGGCGAGGATTAGGGCTTTCGAGCCTTCTTTTTTTGGCATGGCGGGGGGAGGTGTGGATCTTCCAAAAGTCGCATTTGGGGCTCTACGGCGTCTTCGCTGAGTGTGAAGCGCTTGCGCTTAAAGGCGGCGATAATTCTTTTGCCGACGGCGGTGGCAACGGGGGGCGGAAAGGCATTGCCGATTTGGCGGTAAGCGTTGGTCTTTTTGCCACTGAAGTGCCATTCATCGGGGAAGCCCTGTATCCTGGCCACCATGCGAACGGTGAGCCGTGGCGAGCCGTGAATGGGAAAACTGGTATCGGGGGCTGTATCGACTAGCCCCATGCCATCTACGCCCAGCTCCTGCCATTGGCGCTTGGCACGGGTGGGCCCGAGATCCGGGCCACCATGTTTTTTTGATCCGCCAACCAATGTTGGTGCGATTTTGTTTGCTCGTTGCTCCCATGCTTTTGCGCCGGGCCAGCCGTTGGCGGCCATAAGATCGTGCAACGCCCTGCCAACGGTGGGAGCTGTGGCGGTGCCGATGGGCCACATAAAGTGAAACATGTCGTCGGGTCTCATACCTACTAGGATGAATCGTGGGCGGAGTTGTGGAACACCAAAGTCGGAAGCTTGGAGCACGCGCCACTCGGCTTGGTAGCCTAGCTTTGAGAGGCGCTTCAGAAGAGCGTCGCGATAGTCCTTAAACTTAGCGGCAGCGAGTCCCTGAACATTCTCTAGCATGATGGCGCGGGGTTTTACCTTGGCTATGATGTTGAGTGCTGTCGGGAACATGTCGCGCTCGTCATCGCTCCCCAGTTGCTTTCCTGCGATGCTAAAGGGAGGACAAGGGACGCCACCAGCGACGAGATCGACACCGTCGTATGAAGCGGGATCGAAGTCGCGAATATCCTGCGTGATGACATTCCACTTGGGACGATTCAGCCGCAAGGTGGAGCAGTAATGAGGCTCGTACTCCACGACAGCAGCGTGGCGAAAACCAGCGCCTTCGAGACCTAAGGCTTGGCCACCGCCTCCGGCGCATAATTCGAGGGATTGGAAACTCATCAGACGGCATCCTTGCAGGCGTGTGGAGCGGTGTCCATTTCGTTATGAATGAAATTGTAGTTCGTCAGAGCCTGCAGAGCCGCTAGGAATTAAAGGGCTCATAGGGCTCATCAGGCAAGCATCGCAGCGGCGGGCGAAGCTTCTCGAATGTGCGAGAGACAAATAGGGCTTGCCGTGCGGGTGATGTCTTTCCTTTCCTGATGGCACTAAGGGGGAACTGGGGGTGGAGGGGCTGAAAGGGGACTGAGGAAAGGGTTTTCCCGACTCGGGAATGAGTTTTCTGCCCTCGGGTTTACGTTTTCTCGACTCAGGAAACGATTTCGGTGACTATGGCGCGGCGCGGGGGAGTCACGGCACGGCTGGCGGGAGTCACGGCACGGCTGGCGGGAGTCACGGCACGGTTGGCGGGAGTCACGGCACGGCTGGCGGGAGACACGGCACGGCTGGCGGG